>JBIPOQ010000089.1:0-10060 GCA_044379055.1 Myxococcota bacterium | reverse complement strand
GCTTCGGGTCCCGCGCGATCTCTCGCAGCGTGACGCGCGCACGCGGAAATCCATGGGAGAACCAGGGATTCTTGCCGAGGAAGACGGCGACCTCGCAATGCTCGAAGTCGCTGCGCGTGAAGGTGCCGGTCATCTGCGCGGCGACCCACGCCTCGCCCGTCTTCTCCTGGGCGAGCGCATTCGAGCGATGGCGCGAGCCGACGGCAGCCCGCAGCGAACGCGAATAGCCGGCGGGGAGATGGTTGCCCTGCCCGCCGCCCCCGTAATAGAAGATCGAATCTCCGCCGTGCAGGTCCCGGATCGCGGCGAGCCGCTCGGCGACCTCGCGGATCGCCGTGTCCCAGTCGATCGGCTCGAAGCTTCCGTCCGCCCGGCGGCGAAGGGGCGTCGTCAGACGATTCGGGTCATTCTGGTAGTAGTCGAGGCGCGACGGCTTCTCGCAGGCATACCCTGCCGAGCTCGGATGGGCCTTGTCGCCGCGGATCCGCCCGAACCGACGGCCGTCGGCGCCGCCGAGCTCGATCTCGATCCCGCAGTTGCACTCGCAGAGGATGCAGGCGCTCGCGCGCCAGGGCGAAGGGACGTCGGCCGGGGCCATGGGCATGCCTCTCCTGGCGGAGCCTCGGCGGCGAAGCACGCTTCGTCGCTGGCTCCGGGCGGGGCGTAGGGCCACGGTCGGCGATCGGCCCGAGGAGCGCAATCGGGTTCGGCGTGACTGCGGGTCCGACCCCCAGCGGACTGCTCATGACGCGCGCCGGAGCGCGGCGGTCCCGTCCGCCGGCGGGTGCGCTTCAGACGAGCGCCGGCAGCCCCGCCTTGCGTAGCCCGCGGTCGAGATCCGCGACGAGGTCGTCGACGTGCTCGATGCCGACCGAGAGCCGGACGAGCCCGTCGAGGATGCCGACCTTCTCGCGCTCGGGGCGCGGAATGCTCGCATGGGTCATCGACGCGGGATGATCGACGAGCGACTCGATGCCGCCGAGACTCTCGGCGAGGGCGAAGAGCTCGAGCCCCGAGACGAAGTCCTTCGTCGCCTCGAGGTCCGCGTCGAGCTCGAGGGTGACGATGCCCGACCCGCCGCTCATCTGCCGCCGCGCGATCGCGTGATGGGGATGCGAAGGCAGGAAGGGATGGCGCACCCAGCGCACGGCCCGGCAATCCTCGAGGCGCGTCGCGATCTCGAGCGCGTTCTCGTGGTGCTGGCGCATGCGCAGCGCGAGCGTCTTGACCCCCCGCGACACGAGCCAGGCATCGAAGGGCGAAGGATTCAGCCCCACCGCCTTCTGGGCGAAGATCATCCGATCGTTCCACTCGGCGTCGTTCGTGACGACGACGCCGCCGAGGCTATCCGAATGACCGTTCACGTACTTCGTCGTGCTCGAGAGCGAGAGCGTCGCTCCGAGATCGAGGGGACGCTGGAAATAGGGCGAAGCGAAGGTGTTGTCGACGAGCACCGGGGCCCGGACCTTCGCCGCCTGCGCCGAGATCGCCTCGAGATCGAGGATCTTGAGCATCGGATTCGTCGGCGACTCGAGCCAGACGAGCGCGGGCTTCGCCTGGGCGATCGCGTCGAAATTCGCCGGATTCGAGAAATCGACGTACCGCACCCCGAGCCCGAACTTCTCGAAGACCCGCGCGAAGATCCGGAACGTGCAGCCGTAGACGTTCTCCTCGGCGAGCACGAGGTCGCCGGACGAGAGGCTCGAGAGCACGGCGGTGATCGCGGCCATGCCGCTGCCGAAGACCGTCGCGAAGCGGCCGTTCTCGAGGGAGGCGAGCGTCTCGCCGAGGCGCGTGAAGTTGGGATTGCCCGAGCGGGTGTAGTCGTAGCCGCGGGTCTCGCCGGGCCGGATCTGGGCGAAGGTCGAGGTCGCGTAGATCGGCGCCATCACGGCGCCGGTCGTGGGCTCGGGCTCCTGTCCGACGTGGACGGCACGGGTCTCGAATTTCAACGGGCTCACGGCGGCGCACTCCCTTCCCGGATCTTCGCCGACCTTCGCAGGTCGTCGCGGGTCTTCGCGGATCGCGCGGGCGGCGCGTTCGGCGCGCGGACGATAGCGAAGGGCGTCGCCGGAGCGGGCCCGGGCGAAGCGGAGGCTCAGTCCTCGGTGCGCCTGGCGAGCAGGTTCGATCGCTCGAGGCTCGTGTCCCAGTAGTCGGGATGATCGAGCAGATCGCGAACGATCAGCTGATCGCGAATGCCGTCCATCAGGGTCGGCGCGTGCGCGGGGTCGAGCTTCTCGGCCCCGAGCTCGGGATCGATCGGGCCCGAGCCCCGCGAGCTGTGGATCGCGTGCCGGAACGCGAAGAGCAGGTCGGTCCCACGTGCGGGCAGCGGCACCGGCTCCCGCAGCTCGTCGGGCACGAGCAGGTTCGTCCCCATCACGCCGTGGGGCACCGGCTCGCCGAGCAGGTGCATCACGGTCGGGAACACGTCCTGGAGGCCCGCGGTGGCCGTCGTGTGCGCGGCGCGGTGCTCGGCGATCAACGCTTCGTGGCCCGGCATGACGACGATGAAGGGCACGCGCTCCTCGGCGACGGTGTAGGTCAGCTTGCTCATCCCCGGCGTCGTCTTCTCGGTCGCGAGGAAGCCCATGTCGTGGTCGCCGTAGAAGACGAAGACCGTGTCCTCGGCGAGGCCACGCTTCTCCATCTCCTCGAAGAAGCGCTGGAGCGCCTCGTCGGCATAACGCGCGCTGCGCAGGTAGGGACCGAGGAGGCCCCAGCCGTCCTCGGGCTCGAGGCTCGGGAAGAGCTCGTTGTAGGCGCCCGGCGTGTAGACGAAGGGGTGATGGCTCGTGAGGGTGATCAGGAAGGAGAACGAGAGGGTCGGCTCGTTGGCCAGGCGCTCGAGCAGGAAGTCGTAGACGACCTGGTCCGGGACGCCGAGTCCCAGGGTCTGGGACGACTCGTACTGCTTGTCGAAGAACATGTGGTCGAAGCCATAGACCGGATGCGTGTAGGTGCGGTTCCAGAAGGACTTCTTGTAGCCGTGGTACGACGAGGTCGTGTAGCCGAGATCGCGGAGGGTGCGCGGCAGATAGGCGTTCGCGCGGTCGGCGTGGGTGAACGAGTTGGGTCGGCTGGTGTCCGGCAGGAGCCCCGTCATCACCGCGAACTCGGCATCCGAGGTCCGGCCGATGGACGTCACGTCCATGACGAAATCCCACGAGAGGCCGCGGCGGGCCATCGCCGAGAGGAACGGCATGACCGGCTGGCCGTCGACTTCGAGGTCGAGGACCCAATGCGTGATCGCCTCGAGCTGGACGAAGACGATCCGGCGGCCGCGTGCCGTCCCGGCGAAGGGTGTCGGCAGCGCGTTCAGACGACGCTTGCGCTCCATGACCTGGTCGATGGCGGAATAGTGCTCGTCGGTCAGATCCGTGCGCGCGCGTCCCGTGTCGAGCGACTTGTAGAGGTCGCGAAGATGATAGTTGTAGAGGCCGAAGGTCGTGGCGTAGGTCGTGAACGAGTACTTCGAGCCCCAGTGCTCCGCGGGCCAGACCCATTTCTCGCGACCGAGGTGATGGGTGTCCTCGAAGATGGGCGTGAATCGCGCGGCGAGCCCCATGACGACGAACAGGCCCGCGACCCAGCGGAACGCGACCTTTCGGCCTTCGAACGAGGCGGGGCCTGCGGGCCCGACGAGCAGGCGCCGCGGCAGCAGGGCCGTGATCGTCAGGACGAGGAACGCGATCGGGAAGAAGGCGTCCTGCGGATCGAGGATGTCGATCACGCTGTCGCTCACGTCGAGCAGCTGGTGGGCGGATCCGGCGCTGACGAGGGACGTGACGGAGCCGAAGAATCGATAGTAGGCGGCGTCGCCGATCACGACGAGCGACCAGAGGAATCCGACCAGGCCGAGGAAGACGATGCGCGGACGGATCGGCATCAGCAGCGCGACGGCGATGGACGCGAGGGGCCAGAGGAGCTGCCACATCAAGTACGGAATCAACCCGTCCTCGGCCATGTCGAGGAGGAGGATGCGTTCCTGCACGACCATGAACACCGCGAACACGGACGCGACGAGCGTCGTGACCCAGAACTCGTGGAGGCTCGTCGGCGGGGCGGCGACTCGGGAAGCGATCGACTGCCCCTCCGCCTGCCCGGACTCTCGCTCAGGATCCATTCGCTGCCGTCCCCTGCTGCCTTGGCCCGAGGTGGAATTCGGCGGTGCAGACCACCGTGCCGGGGGAATCGGCAGACGAGGCGCAGAGTCTGAGCGGAAATCCCGGGGCGGCGACGAGATTTCCCCGCCCGTTCGCCCGGCGAGCGGCGCGGCCTGCGCGCATTGCCGCGGGGTGCGCCGACGACTCTGGTCGATTCCCCCCGGTCGACGATCTCGCTTCACCGGAGCCCTCGACCCGCCGATTCGCCCAGAGATGTTCGGCAAGCACCTCGTCGAGCGCGGTCTGCTCCGCGAAAACGACCTGATCGAGGCCCTCGATCGGCAGGCGACCATGCACGTGTTGCTCGGCCGGCTCGCCTACCAGATGGGCTTCATGACCCTCGACCAGGTCATGAAGGTCCTCGAGACGCAGCGGACGAACCCGCAGAAGTTCGGCGCGCTCGCGGTCGAGCTCGGCTTCATCAGCGTCGAGCAGCTCGAGAAGCTGCTCGAGTCCCAGCGCGGCTCGCACCTGCCCCTCGGCCAGATCCTCGCGACCCTCGGCTTCCTCAGCCCCGAGAAGCTCGACGAGGAGCTCCGGCTCTACCTGAAGAGCAAGAGCGCCTAGCGCTCGCCGTCGGTTCGCTAGCTTCGCCCGCTCGGCCTCTTTCGGCGCGGAGGAGCGATGACCCTCGAAATCGTGCTCTTCGACCTCGGTGGGGTCCTGATCGAGCTCGCGAACGTCCAGTCGATGGGCCGATTCTTCGGGGACCATCCGGAAGACGAGGTCTGGCGCCGTTGGCTCGGCTGTCCCTGGGTCCGACGCTTCGAGCGGGGCCATTGCAGCGCGGACGAGTTCGCTCGCGGCATGGTCGAGACCTGGTCGATGACGGCCTCCCCCGAGACCTTCCTCGAGGCGTTCGTCCGCTGGCCGCGGGGCCTGATGCCCGGCGCACGGGAGCTCGCGCTCGCCACCCGCGCGCGCATCACGATCGGCTGCCTCAGCAACACGAACGCCCTGCACGCCGAGCGCCATGCCTCGGAAGAGGCCGTGTACGACCTCTTCGATCACCGCTTCCTCTCCCACGAGCTGGGCCTCGTGAAGCCCGACCGCGAGATCTTCGAGCACGTGCTCGCCCGGCTCGGCTGCCCGGCCGACCGCGTCCTCTTCCTCGACGACAACCTGATCAACGTCGAGGGGGCCCGGGCCGCGGGCCTGCACGCCGAGCGGGCCCGGGGCCTCGCGGAGGTCCGAAGCGCCCTCGCCCGCCACGGCCTCGAGCCCGGCTGAGCGGGACCGGGACCGGATCGGGGTCCCGAAGCGAGCCGGCTGGCGGACATACCCCTCGGGTGACGGCCAGATCCCCGCGGGCCCGAGCGCTCAGCGGCTTGCGATCCCGTTCGCTCATCCCAGCCGCCTCGCGCCGTGCACGGTTCGCCTGTGCGGCTATACAAGACGCTCCGTATCGTATATCGTGCAAAGCGCTCGAATCGAGCACTTCCCGCCCGGTACACACCCTCTCGGAATGAGTCGTAGGAGTCACCCGATGGATTTCGATTTCTCCCCCGCCGAACAAGCCTTCGCCGACGAGGTCGACGCCTGGCTCGTCGAGAACCACGACCCCGTCGTCATGGATCACCACCGCGAGAACTTCACCCAGCTCTCCGACACGCCCGAGCGCCGCGCCTTCATGAAGAAGCTCGCCGCGAAGGGCTGGCTCGGCATGTCCTGGCCGAAGGAGTACGGCGGCAAGGAGATCGAGGGTGTCTACGAGTACATCCTCAACGAGGCGCTCTCGAAGCACGCCGCCCCGCAGATCGGCAAGGGCGTCGGCATCATCGGCAAGACGCTGATCCGCCACGGCAGCGACAAGCTCAAGCAGGAGTTCCTGCCGAAGGTCCTCGACGCCGACGTCGAGTTCGCGGTCGGTTATTCGGAGCCCGCAGCCGGCTCGGACGCCGCCAACATGCAGCTCAAGGCCGAGAAGGTCGAGGGCGGCTACCTGCTGAACGGCCAGAAGATGTGGACGACCTCGGCCCACTTCGCCGACTGGTACTGGGTCGGCGCCCGCACCGACCCCGAGAAGCCGCGCCACGACGGCCTCTCGCTGTTCCTGATCCCGATGGATCATCCCGGCCTCGAGGTCCAGAGCCTGCCGACGATCGGCAAGGACACGACCAACCAGGTCTTCTTCGAGAACGTGTTCGTGCCCGACGAGTACCTCGTCGGCAAGCGCGGCCGCGGCTTCCACATGATCTCGGAGGCCCTCGATCTCGAGCGCTTCACGATGTTCACGCTCTCGCCGATCGCGAACCGCACGGAAGTCCTCGTCGACTGGGTGAAGAAGGCGAAGCGAGACGACGCGCCGCTCAAGGACGAGCCGAACGTGCGCCGCACGATCGCGCAGATCGTGACCGACACGGCCGTCGCCAAGGGCCTCTCGACGCGCTTCGTCTGCGCCGCGAAGTCGGGCGGCAAGCCGCCGACGATCGAGTCGTCGCAGTACAAGCTCTTCACGACCACGCTGTCACAGCGCGTCTGCAAGGACGCCCTCGACATCCAGGGCCACGAAGGCACGCTGATGGAAGGCCAGGAAGACGCGCCGATCATGGGCCGCTTCGAGGGCGCCTATCGCGCGACCATGAACGAGACGGTCGGCGGCGGCTCCTCGGAGATCCAGAAGAACATCATCGCCCGGCGACATCTGGGCCTTCCCAAGAACTTCTAGGCACGGCCTAGCACGCAGCCGGCCCCTCGCGGGGCCGGCCGACACCTCCCAGGAGGATCCACATGGATCTCGATCTGACCGAAGAGCAGCAGATGGTGATCGACATGACGCGGGGGATGCTCGCCGAGCATTCGACGACCGCGATCGTGCGCGACATGGAAGACGACCCGAAGGGCTACCCGGACGCCCTCTGGAAGCAGATGGGCGAGCTGGGCCTCAACGGCCTGCTCATCCCCGAGGCCTACGGCGGCGGCGGACAGACGCTGCTCGAGGGCGCGTTCGTGTACGAGGAGATCGGCCGCGCGATGGCGCCGACGCCGCATTTCGTGTCGTGCGTGATGAGCGCCGGCGTGCTCCTCGAGGCCGGCAGCGAAGACCAGAAGAAGACCTGGCTCGGCCGCATCGCGAACGGCGATGCGATCCTGACGCCGGCCTGGCTCGAGCCGCAGCGCGGCTTCGGCGAGGCGGGCATCGCGCTGAAGGCCAGCCCCGACGGCGACGGCTTCAAGCTGAACGGACGCAAGCGGCTCGTCGCCTACGCGAGCTCGGCCGAGCGCCTGATCGTGCTCGCCCGGACGAACGCCGGCGTCGACCTGTTCCTGGTCGATCCGCGCGCGAAGGGCGTGCAGATGAAGCAGCTCCTGTCGCAGGGTCGCGAGGCCCAGTACCAGGTCGACTTCGCCGACGTGAAGGTCTCGGCCGCGGATCGCATCGGCGCTCCGGGCTCGGGCTGGAAGACCTGGAACGCGGTGATGCTGCAGGGGATCATCCTGCTCGCGGCTTCGGCCGTCGGCGGGGCGGCCCGCTGCCTCGAGGAGACGGTCGTCTACGCCAATCAGCGCGTGCAGTTCGACAAGCCCCTCGGCGCCTTCCAGGCCCTGTCGCACTACATGGCCGACGCGTCGACCCGCATCGACGGCGGCCGTGTCCTGGTCCACGAGGCGGCCTGGAACCACGCCCAGGGTAGTTCGATCGCCCGCTTCGGCCCGATGGCGAAGCTCTTCTGCTGCGAGACCTACCGCGAGACGACGCGCGTCTGCGCCCAGATCTGGGGCGGCGTCGCCTTCACGATCGAGTACGACCAGCAGATGTTCTTCCGCCGCGCCAAGGCGCTGCAGCTCTCCTGGTGGGATGGACCGTATCTCGAGGAGCTGATCGCGAAGGACGTGCTCGACAACTAGCGAGCACCTCAGCCGACGAGTTCGACGCCCGCGCCGATCGACCGATCGCCGCGGGCGTCTTCGTTTCGGGGATCCAGGTCGGCGCGGAGGCTCGCGGCGTCCGCCCCGAGTCCGCGAGGAAATCGGCCTAGCGACGCGCTTCGATGGCACCGGAGCGCAGCCCCGACGCCCACTCCTCCGCCGTGAGCCCCGCCACCTCGCGCAGGACGGACTCGTTGTCGTGCCCGATCGATGACCCCGAGTGCGTCGTCCGCCCCGGCGTCGCCGTCAGCCCGAGCGGAATTCCCGAGGCCGAGACCTGGCCCCGTTTGAAATGCGGGATCGTCTCGAAGAACTTCCGTGCCGCGAGCTGCGGATCGCGGCGATACAGGTCCTCCGCGCTCTGCACGACGCCCGCCGCGATGCCTGCACGCTGACAGCGCTCCATCACGGCGTAGTCGTCCTGCGCGCGGGTCCAGGCCGCGACCCTCTCTTCGAGCGCCTCCCGATTCGCGACCCGCGCAGCCATCGTCGCGAAGCGCGGGTCACGCCCCCAGTCCGGCTCGCCCATCGCCGTGACGAGGCGCCCCCAGTCCGCGTCGTCCTCGACCGCGATGACACACCAGCGATCGTCCCCACGACACGGAAAGCATCCGTACGGCGCCCGATCCCGCTCGCCGTTCCCGAGCCGCGGCGGCTCCCGCCCCGTCACGGCGCTCTCGAGCAGCAGCGGCCCGAGCGCCGCGACCGCCGTCTCGAACTGCGAAAGGTGGATCACCTGCCCTCGCCCGCTGCGCGTCCGCTCGTGCAGCGCCGCCATCAGCGCGACGAGGCCATGCAGGGCCGAGAGCGGATCGGGATAGGCGAAATGCGAGATCGTGCAGTCGCGATGCGCGAAGCCCGTGAAGCTTCCGAGCCCCGAGAGCGCCTCGATGTTCGGCCCCCAGGTCACGTACTTCGCGAACGGCCCCGACTCGCCGTAGCCGTTCGACTCGAGCATCACGAGGCGGGGGTTGCGGGCGGAGAGCGCCGACCAGCCGACGCCCAGCTTGTCGAGCACGCCCGTCGAGTAGTTCGCGATCACGGCGTCGCTTCGGTCGACGATCCGGCGAGCGAGCTCGGCGCCCTCGGGCTTGCGCAGGTCGAGGGCAACGAAGCGCTTGCCCGCACTCCAGTCCGTGAACCAGGGCGAGCACTCGGGCTGGGTGCCCTGCTCGGGATGTCGCGGCGGCACGAAGAGACGCGGGACGTCGGGGTGTGCGCGGGACTCGATCTTGATCACGTCGGCCCCGGCCCAGGCGAGGATCCGCCCGATCCAGGGCGCGGCGAGGCCGGTCCCGAACTCCACGACACGCAGGCCCGCGAGCGGCAGCGCCGGGGCGGCGACGTCGCGCGGAAGGCCCGCGTCGATCGCGTGCGTCTTCGTCGCCGCGCTCGCGCCGGGCCCCGGGAACGAGTCCGGGCGCGCCGTGAGTCGATCGGCGACGTCGAGGATTTCGCGCTGGTGTGCGCCCGCGACGGGCACCGGATGCCGGACCCGCCAGGGCGTCCGCGAGAGTCGGTACGGGGCGCCGGGCGCCCGCAGACGCCGACCGTCCTCGAGCACGAGGGTCTCGAAGAATCCCCGCGCGGCGAGGTGCTCGTCGGCGAGGATGCGGGCGGCGGTGTTCACCGGGGTGAACGCGATGTGACGGCGCTGGCCTTCATGGTAGGCCTCGGCGACGGTGAGCTGCTCCGTCAGATCGCCGATGAAGACGTCGAGCAGCTCGCGGAACGGGAGCCGGTTCGAGGAAGGACCGCGAAAATCGGGGAGCAGGACCTCTTCGTTTCCGGTCCGCTCGTGGATCCACTTCGCGAGCGCCTCCCAATGAGCCGGGCGGTTCACCATCAGATAGACGAGGCCGTCCTGACAGCGATAGGCGCCCGAGGGCACCGACGCGACGAGCCCCGTGCCGACGCGCTTCGGGACGACGTCGTCCTCGAGCCATTTGCCGACGCCGGCGATGTGCGTGATCGCGGCCATCGACTCGAGGCTCGAGACGTCGACGTGCTGGCCCCGCCCC
>JBIPOQ010000569.1:0-2759 GCA_044379055.1 Myxococcota bacterium | reverse complement strand
AGGCTGAAGAGGAATCCATAGACGACGGAGATGCTGAAGAAGACGACGAGCAGGAGATCGAGAGGTCGGCGATGGATCGGCTTCACGACGCGAGACCTCCCGGCAGCAGACCGAGCTGTCCGAGCAGCCCCATCGTGTCCGAATAGCGATAGGCGCGATGGACCCGGCCGGCCTCGACCTGGAGCAGCGTGCAGTTCTCGAGCTGGAAGCGGCGGCCCGTCGCGGGGCGGCCGAAGAACTCGCCGTCGTTCGTGCCCGCGAGCGTGTAGCGCAGCGTCACGAGGCCGCCGCTCTCGACCATCACGAGGGGCTCGAGATGCACGTCGCTCGCCGCCGTCCACCAGCGCGCGAGGGCCAGGACCTCGGCCTCGGCGCCCACCGTCGACGCCTTGCCATGGACGTACGAGACGTAGTCGTCGTGGAGGAGTCGGCGATAGCCCGCCGAATCCCGCCCGTTGTCGCAATCGATCACGGCCTGCACGCATTCGATCGGGGTCCGCATGCTCTTCTCCTGGTGGTTCTGTCGGCTCGCTCGCGCACGATCCGGTCCGGCGGTCAGCGCCCGGTGAAGACGGGCTCGCGCTTCTCCATGAAGGCGCGCGGGCCCTCGCGGGCGTCCTGCGAGCGGGTGACCGGGGCGGAGAGCTCGTGCTCGATCCGGAAGGCCTCCTCGAGCGGGAGACCGCTCGTCCGGATCGCGGCCTCCTTGATCGCCCGCAGCGCGAGCGGCGCGTTCTTCGCGAGGCGCTCCGCGAACTCGAGCGCCCGCGGCAGGACGCGATCGGGCGCCACGAGCTCGTTCACGAAGCCGAACGCGAGCGCGTCCTGCGCCGAGATGCGGTCGCCCGTCAGCAGCACCTCCATCGCCTTGCACCAGGGCATCTGCCGCGGCAGGCGCACCATCGAGCCGCCGCCGGGCACGAGACCGCGCTGCACCTCGCTGAGACCGAAGGAGGCGTCCGTCGACGCGATGCGGATGTCGGTCGCCTGGAGGATCTCGGTTCCGCCCGCGAGGGCGAAGCCGTTGATCGCGGCGACGATCGGCTTGTAGAGCTCGAAGGGCCGCAGCAGCGCCGTGCCCATGAAGCGGCCGGGATCGGCCATGAAGCGACGATCCCAGTCGTCGTCGGGCTGGCGCGCGCCGGTCAGGAGCGGAAGCAGCCGGCCGAGATCGCCGCCCGCCGAAAACGCCGTCTGTCCGGCGCCGGTCAGGATCGCGACGCGCAGGCTCTCGTCGTCCCGGAAATCGATCCAGGCCTCCGCCAGGCGGACCATCAGCTCGGGCGAGAAGGCGTTGCGGCGCTCGGGTCGATTGAACGTCAGGACGGCGATGCCGGCGTGCTTTCCCCCGAGCTTCTCGTAGAGCAGATCCGGCATCGTCGCGAACACTCCCTCGGCGTCGCCGCGCTCGCGGCCCGCGGAATCGGGACCGTCGGCCGGTGCGGCCCGGCCGATGACAGCGGATCGGCGGGCACGGCGCTAGGGGCGTGGGGGCAGCCCGCGTTTGCTTCGATCCGGCGAGCCGCTTATACCTCTGCCTGCGCGCCCGACAGCCCGGCTGCCCACCGGAACGGCGAACCCGCCTCATGAACCTCGTCGCCCTCAAGATGCTGCTCGGCGACCGCGCCAAATACCTCGGCCTCGTCTTCGGCATCGGCTTCGCGACGCTCTTGATGTCGCAGCAGGTCTCGATCTTCATCGGCCTCATGACGCGGACCGCGAGCCAGATCATGGACGTGCGCGAGGCCGACGTCTGGGTCATGCACCCCCGCGTCAAGTACGTCGACGAGCTCGAGGCCATGCCCGACGTCGACCTCTCGCGCGTTCGGGGCGTCGACGGCGTCGCGTGGGCGGTCCCGCTCTACAAGGGCAACGCCGTCATCCGGTCCGCCGAAGGACTGCTGCAACAGGTCATCCTGATGGGCCTCGACGACGGCTCCCTCGTCGGGCGTCCGCCGAAGATCCTGATGGGATCGCTCGCCGACCTGAAGCGGCCGAACGCCCTGATGATCGATCGCGCGGGCCATCAGTTCATCTGGCCCGGCGAGCCGCTGCGGGTCGGCCGGATCGTCGAGATCAACGACCGGCGCGTCGAGATCGTCGCGATCGCGAAGGCCTCGCCGCCCTTCGTGACCTTCCCCGTCGTGTACGCGCGCTACAGCGAAGCGCTCCGCTTCACACCGCCCCAGCGCAACAAGCTCTCGTTCGTGATCGTGAAGGCCGAGCCCGGCCTCGAGCCGCGCCGCCTCGCCGAACGGATCGCGGCGCGCACGGGCCTGCAGGCCCTGACCTGGCAGGACTTCGCCTGGCGCTCGGTGCGCCACTACGTCGAGCGGACCGGCATTCCGGTCAATTTCGGGATCACGGTGACCCTCGGCTTCATCGTCGGCGCCGCCGTCGCGGCCCAGACCTTCTACATCTTCGTGCTCGAGAACCTGCGCCAGTTCGGGGCGCTCAAGGCGATCGGGGTCACCGATCTGCAGATCCTGCGGATGGTGATCCTGCAGGCCCTCGTCGTCGGCGTGCTGGGCTTCGCGCTCGGCATCGGGCTCTGCGGATCCTTCTTCTGGCTGACGCGGGACGTGCCGGCCCTCGATGGCTTCATCCTGCGCTGGCAGGTGATCGTCGGTACCGGCGTCGCGGTCGCCATCATCATGGTCGTCTCGAGCCTCGCTTCGATCCGCAAGGTCTTCGTGCTGGATCCGGCGGTGGTGTTCCGTGGTTAGGCCGATCGCGATGCGGGCGCACGGGGTCGTCAA
>JBIPOQ010000088.1:0-10100 GCA_044379055.1 Myxococcota bacterium | reverse complement strand
ATGCCGGCCGGCGAGCCGTTCGGGTTCGCGGGGTAGCGGGTCGCGAGGGCGCCCGCGCCGTCGACGAAGCGGGCGGCGACGAGGCCGGCCGATTCGAGGCGGGCCTGGCGGGCGGGATCGTCGAAGACGGCGCGTCCTTCGCCGTGTGCGACCGCGATCGGCAGCCGCGCGCCCTCCATGCCCGCGAAGAGGATCGACGGGGATCGCTCGATACGGACGAGCGAGAGGCGCGCCTCGAATTGCTCCGAGCGATTGCGCAGGAAGCGCGGCCAGTCGCCGGCACCGGGGATGATCGGCGCGAGGTGCGAGAGCATCTGGCAGCCGTTGCAGACGCCGAGGGCGAAGCGTCCCGGATCCGCGAAGAAGCGCTCGAAGGCGCCGCGGAGGGCGTCGCGGTGGAGGATCGACTTCGCCCAGCCGCCGCCGGCCCCGAGCACGTCGCCGTAGGAGAAGCCGCCGCAGGCGACGAAGCCCTGGTAGTCGAGGATCGAGCGCCGACCGGCGACGAGGTCGCTCATGTGGACGTCGAAGGTGTCGAAGCCGGCGCGATCGAAGGCGGCGGCCATCTCGATCTGTCCGTTGACGCCCTGCTCGCGCAGGATCGCGATCGCCGGCCGCGCGCCGCGCACGAGCGCCGCGGGCGCGCGCGGGAGGGCCTCGCGGGGCTCGAGCGTGAAGTCGAACTCCGCGGAGAGTCCCGGCGCTTGCGGGTCACAGCGCGCCGCCTGCTCTTCGTCGGCGCAGTCCGGATCGTCCCGCAGCCGCTGCATGCGCCAGGTCGTCTCCGACCAGTCCCGCCGCAGGGCACTGCGCTCCGCGTCGACGAGGGTCCGTTCACCATCGCGAATCGAGATGCGCTCGAGGAGTCTCGGATGCCCGATCGGCCAGAGCGCTCCGGCGAGCCCTTCGACGGCGAAGGCCGAGCGCACGACGTCGAGGTCCGAGCGACGGACCTGCAGCACGGCCCCGAGCTCCTCGTTGAAGAGCTTCGCGAGCGCACCGCCCGGCAGGGACGCGAGGTCGACGTCGAGTCCCATGCCGCCGGCGAAGGCCATCTCGCAGAGGCAGGCGAAGAGCCCGCCGTCCGAGCGGTCGTGATAGGCGAGGATCCGGCCCTGCCGCAGCAGCGCCTGGATCGTTCCGAAGAAGGCGCGCAGGCGCGCCGGATCGTCGAGGTCCGGCGGCTCGACGCCGAGGACGCCGTGGACCTGGGCGAGGGCGGAGCCTCCGAGCCGATTGCGACCGAAGCCGAGATCGACGAGCAGCAGCGCCGTGTCGGCGTCCCGGGCCAGCTCCGGCGTGCGTGCGAGGCGGACGTCGTCGACGGCGGCCACCGCGGTCACGATCAAGGAGATCGGCGAGGTGACGCTCTTCTCTTCCCCGTCCTCGCTCCAGACCGTTCGCATCGACATGGAGTCCTTGCCGACGGGGATCGCGATGCCGAGGGCCGGACAGAGCTCGAGCCCCACGGCCTCGACCGCGTCGTAGAGCTCTGCGTCCTCCGCGGCATGGCCGGCGGGCGCCATCCAGTTGGCGGAGAGCCGGACGTTCGAGAGGGCGGGCACCGGTGCCGAGGCGAGGTTCGTGATCGCCTCGGCGACCGCCATGCGCGCCGCGGCCGCGGCGTCGAGGAGCGCGATGGGCGTCCGCTCGCCGAGGGCCATCGCCTCGCCGGTCAGGGTGTCGTGGCCTGCGAGGGTGATCGCGGCGTCGGCGACGGGGACCTGCCAGGGGCCGACGCATTGATCGCGGTGGACCAATCCCGTCACGGTCCGATCGCCGATCGAGATCAGGAACGTCTTGTCCGCGACCGTCGGCAGCTGGAGCACGCGACGGGCCGACTCCGCCGGATCGAGCGACTCGAAGTCGAAGGCCGTCCGTCGGCGCGGGCTGCGCTTCACGTCGCGGCGCATGCGCGGCGGCTTGCCGAGCAGGACCTCGAGCGACATCGCGATCGGCTCGCCGGGGGCGTCCGACGGCTGGCGTCCCGGTCGGACGGCGTCGACGACGTGGAGGGTTCGCTCCGCCGTCGCCTCGCCGACGACGGCGAAGGGGCAGCGCTCGCGCTCGCAGATCGCCGCAAAGCGCTCGACGTCCCGGGCCGCGAGCGTGAGCACATAACGCTCCTGCGCCTCGTTGCACCAGATCTCGAGAGGGCTCAGGCCGGGCTCGTCGCTCGGGATCGCCCGCAGGTCGATGCGCCCGCCGAGCTCGCTCTGGTCGAGGATCTCGGGGATCGCGTTCGAGAGGCCGCCGGCGCCGACGTCGTGGATCGAGAGGATCGGATTGTCGTCGCCGAGGGCGACGCAGCGGTCGATCACCTCCTGGCAGCGGCGCTGGATCTCGGGGTTGCCCCGCTGGACCGAGGCGAAGTCGAGGTCTTCGGCGCTCTGACCGGTCGCCATCGACGAGGCGGCGCCGCCGCCGAGGCCGATCAGCATGGCGGGGCCCCCGAGCACGATCACCTTGTCGCCCGGCGCCGCGGTCCGCTTCTCGACGTGGCCGGGGCGGACCTGGCCGATCCCGCCCGCGAGCATGATCGGCTTGTGGTAGCCGCGGATCTCCCGGCCGTTCGGGCCTTCGACCTCCTGGCAGAAGGTCCGGAAATAGCCGGCGAGGTTCGGGCGGCCGAACTCGTTGTTGAAGGCGGCCCCGCCGATCGGGCCTTCGAGCATGATGTCGAGGGCGGAGGTCAGCCGGCCGGGCTTGCCGGGGTCGATCTCCCAGGGCTTCCGGGCGTCGGGGAAGAGCAGGTTCGAGACGCTGAAGCCGGTGAGCCCGGCCTTCGGCTTGCCGCCGCGGCCGGTCGCGCCTTCGTCGCGGATCTCGCCGCCGGAGCCCGTCGCGGCGCCGGGGAAGGGCGAGATCGCGGTCGGGTGGTTGTGGGTCTCGACCTTGACGAGGATCGGGGACGGCTCGTCGACCTGGACATAACGTCCGGTTCCCGCCTCGGGGAGGAAGCGCCCCCCGCGAGCGCCGACGATCACCGCCGCGTTGTCCGAGTAGGCGGACAGGACGCCGTCGGGCGAGCGGTGCGTCGTGTTCCGGATCATCGCAAAGAGCGACTGGTCGCGCGGAATGCCGTCGATCGTCCAATCGGCGTTGAAGATCTTGTGTCGGCAATGCTCGGAGTTCGCCTGGGCGAACATCATGAGCTCCACGTCGGTCGGATTGCGGCCGAGGGCGAGGAAGCTCTCGACGAGGTAGTCGATCTCGTCGCTGGCGAGGGCGAGCCCGAGGGCGCGGTCGGCTTCGCGGATCGCCTCGTGGCGGCGCGCGAGCACGTCGACGGTCCGGAACGGCGCCGGCTCCGCGCGCTGGAACAGGACGCCGGCCGCCGCGACGTCCGGGAGCACGCTCTCGGTCATGCGGTCGTGGAGTCCGGGCAGGAGGCGTTCGACGTCCTCCGTCTCGAGGGAGCGCCCGGGGCGGGCTTCGAGGCGATAGAGGACGCCGCGCTCGACGCGGCGCACGGCCGCGAGACCCGAGCCGTGGACGACCTCGGTCGCCTTCGAGGACCAGGGCGAGATCGTGCCGAGCCGCGGGGTCACGAAGCGCTCGACACCGCTGGAGGCGTTCGCGCGTTCCCGGGTCGCCGCCGGCGTCGACGCCGACGGAAAGAGCGGCCCGTGCGACTCGAGCAGATCCTCGAGCACGGCGAGCTCGCGCGCGTCGAGGTCGCGCACCGTCTCGATCAGATAGACGGATTCGCTCGAGAGATCGCCGAGCGCGGGCGAGAGCGCCTGGAGCGCCAGCAGGAGTCGCCTTCGCCTTGCGTCCGAATGGGCGGGCGCTCCGCGCAGGGAGAACATCGCAGCCTCGGGACGGCCGCAGCCATCATGTGCAGCCATCGTGTGATGTCGCGCGCCCGGGGAGGCGACGTCGACGGTCCGGTATGCGGCGGAGTCTACGACTCGGAGGCGGGCCCGGCCAGAGATCGGCCCGAATCCCGCTCTATTCGAGCAGCCGCAGCACGACCCGCATGTTGGCGTTCGCCTGGCCGAGGACCGCGACCGCCGACTCCTGGAGGATCTGGGAGCGGGCCAGCCGCGCGCTCTCGAGGGCGTAGTCCGTATCCCGGATGCGGGACTCGGCGGCGGAATGCGCTTCGATCTGGGCCCCGATCAGCCGGGAGCGGGATTCGAGGCGATTCTCGGCGACGCCGAAGCGGGCGGCGAGCGCGCTCACGTTCGAGATCGCCGTATCGAGGGTCGTGAGCCCGGCGGCGGCTGCGCCGGAGGTCGCGATCGCGAGGCTCCCGACCCCGATCGCGGAGGTGCCGGCGTCGACGCCGGAGACCGTGATCGTGTCGCCGGCCTGGGTTCCGACGGCGAGGACGACCTGGAGCGAGTCGTCGTCGAGGGGATTGATGCGTCCGAAGCTCGTCGTCGCGGCGATCGAGTCGATGTCGTCCAGGATCGCCTGGAACTGGGTGTTCAGCTGGGTGCGGGTCTGCCCGCCCAGTGCACCCGAAGCCGACTGCACGGCGAGCGCCCGGGCTTCGGAGAGGAGCGACGCGATCTCGGAGAGCCCCGATTGGGCGACCTGGGCGAGGCCGATCCCGTCGCTCGTGTTCAGCTGGGCCCGGGACAGGCTGGCCACGTCGGCCCGGAACCGGTCGGCGATCGCGAGCCCCGCCGGGTCGTCGGCGGCGCGATTGATCCGCCGACCCGAAGCGAGTCGCGCGCTCGATCGAGCGACGTCGCTCTCCGCCTGACGGAGGGATCGGATGGCTGCGTACGAGATGCCGGTCGAACCGATGCGAATGGACATGCTGGCCCCTTTGTGCCAGCGCAGTCCACCCCACGAAGACCACGCCTACCGTGGCATGGCAATTCGGCTTTCAGATTGAAAGGGTGAAGCGGAATTCCAGCTTTCGATCTGAAATGAAGGGTTCCATCGAGCAGGCGGGCAGCAGCCCGCACGCACTCACCCGCCGAGCGCCGCCAGCGTCACGCGCTTGCGCCGCGCCGCACGGGCCTCCGCCGACTCCTCGACGATGGTCTCGTCGGGCTCGATCTCGAAGATCGTCTGCCCCGCGCGCACCACCGCCCCGTCGGAGTCGAGCATCCGGTTCTTCTTCACCGTCCCCGCGAAGGGCGCGAGCACCTTGTTGAACATCTTCATCACCTCGATGATGAAGAGCGGCTGCCCGGCTTCGAAATGATCGCCCTCGGAGACGAGCGGCGGGAGATGCGGGGCCTCCCGCGAGTAGTACGAGCCGCCGCTCGGCGCGACGATCTCGTTGGCGCTCGCCCGGGGCGGCGGCGCCAGGGCGCGACGCAGGTTCGCTGCCTTCTCCTCGTCGAGGAAGGCCTTGGGAAAGACCGGTTCGAGGGCGTCGTTGATCGTGATGTCGAGGATCCCCGACTGCAGGCCGAGCCGCGGGATCGTGAGCAGGAGCGAAGCCGCGGTCTGGAAGCCGCGATGGCTCGCCCGGCAGGCGGCGGCGACGGCCTCTCCGCCGAGCTGAGCCACGGCCGAGGCGCCCTCGAGGCGTTCCGCGAGGAGCGGCCATTCGCTCGTCCCGAGCTTCTTCGCGAGCTCGGCGTAGAAGGCCTCGGCGTCGGTCAGCAGCTCGTCGTCGTGGACCCAGATCGTCTCGCTCGGGGGCTTCCCCGGCGTCGGCTCCATGTTGAGGTAGTGGTAGATCTCGCGCAGGAAGGCGATCGGGTTCACGGCGAACTCGACCTGGTCGCCGCGGCGCTTCCAGAGCCGGCCGTCGTGGAGGCCGAGGAAGCCGGCGAGGGCATGGGCATCGCCGAGCAGGCGGCCGAGCGGGCGCAGGTAGAGGGTCTCCTGCGCGTTGAAGACCTCGCGGGCCGACTTGCCGGGGAGCTTGCGACCGAGCTCGGCGGCGGCGAGCTCGAGGTCGACGTCCTTCGCGAGCGTGTGCAGCGCACCGACCGCTGCGAGGTAGGGCCCCATGAAGCGCGTGTTGGGCTTCATCATCGGCTCGACGCCGAGGGTCCAGTTCACGAGGCCGTAGTGGAGCGGGACGCTCGTCTGGAGATCGTCGCCGCGGAGCTCCATCCGGCGCAGGATCTCCGAGAGCCGCACGAGGTTGTCGCGCCGGCTCTCGCCGGTGCAGAGCACGAGAGCGATGTTCGAGTCGTAGGCGCCGGCGAGGTTGTAGTAGGGGAAGCTGCCCGTATCGGGATTGCGGGTTCCGATGCCCTGATCGTCGCGGTGCTCGAACGGGAGCGGCTTCGACCAGCCGCGGATGAGACCGCCGGCGTGCGGCAGGAGGGCGGCGTTCACCGCGTTGACCCGCACCTCGGCCGCCGAGATCGCGCGCAGGATCCGGCGCGGCTTCGGCAGCCGCTTTCCGTGCAGCGCGAGCAGCACCATCGTCTCGATCAGGCGCTCGACCTCGAAGTAGTCGGTCGGGTCCGCCGGGTTGGTGAAGCGCAGCTTGTAGGCGAGCTCCGAGCAGCCGTGCTCGACCTGGATGCGGGTGTTCATCTCCATGAAGAAATGGTCGAAGCCCTCGACGATGCACTCGAAGGTCGAGACGTTGTCGAGTCGCACGCCCTCGCCGAAGCGGACGCCGTCGGCCTCCATGGCCGCGAGCGTCTCGCGCTCGCGGGTCAGGTTGTCGCGGTGGGCCGGGTTCGTCGTCTCGCGGGCGGCGACCTCGAGCAGCTCGTCGGTCAGGGAGAACTCGAGCTGCTTCTGCTCGCGCATCTGGATCGAGCAGTCGCGCCCGCCCATCGTGATGCACCATTCGCCGTTGCCGACGACCTGGATCTCGTTGTGGCGCGTCGTCTCGAGGTTGAGCTCGATCAGGAAGTTCCGGTTCGAGCCCGGCTCGAGCACCTTCTGCTCGGCCAGGATGTCCATCACCGCCGCCGCCGCCTCGGCCGGCGCCGAGATCACGCGCTGGCCCTTGCCGCCGCCGCCGCCGATGCACTTGTAGCGGATGCGCCGGCCCGGGTACTGCTTCCAGATCGCGATCGACTCGCGCTCGGCGATCGTCTGGAGCTCGGGGATCGTGACGAGCTCGATCGACTTCGCATAACCCGCCTGGAGCAGGCGTTCGGCGTTCTCCACGGCGTCGACGGCGTCGCTCCAGCGGAACTCGAGACCGTGCTCCTTCGCGATCCGGGCGAGGGCCTGACCGTCGGGCGCGCGCTCGAGGAGGGCGAGCGCCGAGGGATTGTCGACGCCGGGGACGACCGCATTGCCGAGCGCGCGCGCCAGCTTCTTCGCTTCGTCCTTCGCGCCGGCGCTGCGCAGCACGTGGGCGGACGGACCGATGAAGCGGACCTTCGAGGCCTCGATCGCGGAGATGAAGTCGGCGTCTTCGGCCATGAAGCCGTAGCCGGCGAAGATGTGGGTGTAGCCGTTCGTTTCGGCGATCTCGAGGATCTCGCGGATGCGCGCGAGCTTCTCCTCCTGGCCGACGCCCATGTAGTCGGGGACGCGGTGGACGTTCGACGGGAAGCGCAGACTGCGCAGCTCGGGGGCGAGGCAGCGCGGATAGACGACCGAGTCCTTCTCGGAGAGCAGCATCCCGTATTCGCGGACGCCGATCTCGTCGAAGACGTCGAACGCCTCCTTGCGCACCGGCCCGCGACACACGACCAGGCATTTGACGTCCGAGACGTCGAAGGACCGCACCCATGCGGACTCGGCCTCGCCGGCCCGGATCTTCTCGCCCTTGCGATTCAACATCGTTTCTCTCGTCCTACTCGTGCTCGCGCTGCGGTCCGCCCATCGGGGCCGGCTGGTACCGTCGCATCAGGAAATCGAGGTGGCGGGCGAGGGCGCGTCGGCTCTCGCCCGGCATGACGATCCGGGAGACGCTGCCCAGGGAGAGCGCCTCTTTCGGATTCATGAGCTGCTCTTCGTAGCGGGCGTTCAGCGCCGCGAGGGCCTGGTCGCGCTCCCGGTTCGCATCCGTCGTCGGGACGCCGCTCGCCAGCGCCTTCTTGTGTCGGTCCGCGACGGCGCGCAGCTCGTCCTTGAAGACGAAGTCCTTGCCCGCAGCGCCCATCACGGCGACCCGCGCCATCGGCATCGCGAAGACGATGTCCGCCCCGGTGTAGTGGGAGTTGTAGGCGGCGTAGGCGCCGCCGAAGGCGTTGCGGATGATCATCGTCATGCGCGGCGTGCGGACGTCGATGATCGCGTCGAGCAGCTTGCGGCCGGCCTGGATGATGCCGCGCTTCTCCTGCTCGGTGCCGGGCAGGAAGCCCGTCGTGTCCTCGATGAAGACGAGCGGGATGTTGTAGAGGTTGCAGAAGCGGATGAAGCGCGTCGCCTTCAGCGCTGCGTCGATGTCGATCTGGCCCGAGGCGACGGCGGAGTTGTTGGCGACGAAGCCGGTCACCCAGCCGCCGAGGCGGCCGAAGGCGGTCACCATGTTGCGCGCGCGCTGGGGCTGGATCTCGAAGAGCTCGCCGTGGTCGACGATCTGCTGGATGTAGAGCGTGATGTCCATCGGCGCGTTCATTCCGGCGGGCGAGTTGAACGTGCGGCGGAAGAGCCGGTCCTCGTCTTCGGTGTAGCGATCGATCGGATCCGAGGTCGAGTGGAAGGGGGCGTGGACCCGGTTGTTGTCGGGCAGGTAGCCGAGCAGGCGGAGCGCGGTGCGCAGGCTGCCGAGCTCGTCGTGGGTGATGAGGTCGCAGACGCCGGAGGCGCCGTGGACGCGGGGCCCGCCGAGCTCGTCGGCCGTCACGTCCTCGCCGAGCACGCTCTTGACGACCCCGGGACCGGTCAGCCCGATGAAGGTCTCGTCACACTGGATCATGAACGAGCCCTGGCGCGGGAGATAGGCGCCGCCGCCGGCGTTGTAGCCGAACATCAGGCTGATCGAGGGGACGACGCCGCTGATCTTGCGCAGCGCCGTGAACGCCTCCGAATAACCGTCGAGACCGCCGACGCCCGCCGGCACGAAGGCGCCGGCGGAGTCGTTCATGCCGATCAGCGGCATGCCCTTCTCACCGGCCATGTAGATCAGGCGCGCGAGCTTGGCGCCGTTGGTCGCGTCCATCGAGCCGGCGCGGACGGTGAAGTCGTGGCCGTACACGGCGACGTCGCGGCCGTCGATGTCGAGGATGCCGGTCACGATCGAGGCGCCGTCGAGCTCGGGGCCCCAGTTGCGCCAGAGGATCGTCGGCTCCTTCTCGGTCAGGACCTTGATCCGCTCCCAGACGGTCATGCGGTTCTTGGCGTGCTGCACGCGGACGCGGGCCGGACCGCCGCCGGCGAGCGGGCGGGCGTTCAGCTCCGTCCCCATCTCGAGCGCGGCGTCGTAGACGCCCTTCGCCGGCTTCGCGGAGCCCGGTGCCGACACGGGGGAGTCGGGGCGGGCCAGGGGGTTGCGCAGCGAGTACTCGATGTCGGACATGGCTCTCACGTTCGTGCGCGATCGCTCGCGCGCTCGGCCGGGCCGGCCAGATCGAGCTGGGCTCGAGCCGCTGGATCCGGGCATTCGGTTTGTCCTGGAACGCGGCAGCCGGCTCCCTCGGGATCGCTGCCGTCGACCAAAAAGCCGCGCGATTGTAACGGCTCCCCCTCCGGCGATCGAGCCGTGCTGGGGCATTCGAGCACGGCCCCCGCCGGGCGGCTCAGCCGCCGAGCAGCGATCCGAGCCGATGGGCCAGCGGGCCGCCCAGGAGGTGGGCCGCCAGGAAGCCGAAGAGGCGCCGGCGCGGCACGGATCCCGCCTGCCGGAACGCATCGGCGCACAGGGTCGAGAACGTCGAGAGCGAGCCGCAGACGCCCGACGTCCAGAACGCCGACGCGGCCTCTGCGAGGCGCCCCGCGGTCGGCCCGGAGAACGCCGACATCGATCCCGTAGCGCCCAGCAGGCCGCAGGCGAGCAGGTTGGCGCAGAGGGTGGCCCAGCCCGGGTCGATCCGGGTCGCGGCCCGCAGCAGAGTCCAGCGGAGCAGGGCGCCCCCGATCCCGCCGGCGGCGACGGCGGCCCAGGTCAGGGCGTCGTTTACCGAGGTCATGAGGCCCTCTGCTCCGCCGGACCCGTCCCCGCGGCGCGGGGGGGCGGACTTCCGGTCGCGAGTCGATGGCCGAGCGCAAAGGCCGCGATTCCGAGCGCGAGCGAGCCGGCGAGCATCGCTGCGGCGACACCG
>JBIPOQ010000568.1:0-2772 GCA_044379055.1 Myxococcota bacterium | reverse complement strand
ATCGGGCTTCGACCTCGCCGCGCGCGCGCGCGATCAGACATAACACGTCCGACGCCTTCGCGTCACCGTGATTCACGATGAAATTCGCATGGACCGACGAGATTTCTGCCGCTCCCGCGCGCGCGCCCTTCAATCCGGCCGCTTCGATGAGCCGACCCGCGTGATCGCCCGGCGGATTGCGGAAGACCGAGCCGCAGCTCGGCTGGTCGATCGGCTGTGTGGCGTGGCGGAGCGCGAGGAGGCGGTCGACCTCGGCCTCGACCCGCGCGCGATCCGAGGGTGTGACTTCGAGCCGCGCGCCGACGATCACGCTGCCCGGCTCGAGCGACGCGAGCTCGCGATAGCGGAAGTCGAGGGCCGCGCGCGGGATCGCCGACGTCGCCCGGCCCCGGCGATCGAGGACGTCGATCTCCCGGACGACGTCCTTGACCTCGCGGACGCCGATGCCGGCGTTCATCGCGATCCAGCCGCCGAGGGTGCCCGGGATGCCGGCGCCGAATTCGAGGCCCGAGAGGCCCTCCAGGGCGCAGTATCGGGTGATCGTGGCATGCGAGGCCCCGGCTTCGACCGAGATCAGGTCGTCGGCGAGCCGCTCGATCCGGCGGAGCTTGCGCAGGCGGATCACGACGCCGCGGATGCCGCCCTCGAGCACGAGGACGTTGAAGCCGCCGCCGAGGACGGTGGTCGGGAGCGCGTGCTCCGCGCAGACGGCGAGCAGACGCGCGAGCTCCGCCCGGTCGGCGGGCGTCGCCAGCGCGTCCGCCGGTCCACCGATCCGGAGCGAAGTGTGGCGGGAGAGGGGCACGTCGAACTCGACGCGATCCGCGAGACATCGGACCAGGGCCTCGCGCGCGGCGGGATCGATCATGCGCGCCCCTCCGAGGTCGAAGGCGTCGGAGGCGTCGAAGCGGGCGCGCCGAGTGCGCGCAGGAGCTTCGGGCCGAGGGCCGCGATGTCGCCGGCGCCGAGGGTCAGGACGAGCTCGCCGGGCTCGAAGCGCTCGGGCCAGTCGCGTTCGATGGCGCGGAGGTCGCCGCCGTAGACGGCGGCGCGGTGGCCGCGGGCGGCGATCTCGCGGCAGAGCGCCTCGGACTCGATGCCGGGGATCGGGGCCTCGCTCGCGGGATAGATGTCGCTGATCACGACCCGGTCGGCGTCGTCGAAGGCGGTCACGAACTCGCTCCAGCAGTCGCGCGTGCGGGTGAAGCGGTGGGGCTGGAAGATCGCCGTCAGCTTGCCGGGATGGATGCTGCGGGCGGCGGCGAGGGCGGCGCGGACCTCGGCGGGGTGGTGGGCGTAGTCGTCGACGACCTCGACGCGCCGCGCGCTGCCCTTGCGTTCGAAGCGGCGGCGGACCCCGGGAAAGCTCGGGAGCGCCTCGGCGAGCCGACGGGCCGGAAGGTCGAGCTCGAGACCGACGGCCAGGGCGGCGAGGGCGTTCAGCACGTTGTGGCGGCCGGGCAGGGCGAGCTCGAAGTCGAATCGATCGCCGCTCGCGAGTCGCACCGCACAGCGCTGCCCTCCGGTCCGGACCTCGATCGACTCCGCACGGACGTGGGCGTCGGCGTGGAGCCCGAAATGGACCTGCCGTCCCCCGATCCGCGGCGCGATCTCGGCCACGCCGGGATGGTCGATGCCGAGGATCGCGGCGCCCGACCAGGGCACGCCGTTCGCGAAGGTCACGAAGGCGTCGAGCATGCGCTCGCGGCTGCCGTAGTAGTCGAGGTGCTCGGGATCGGCGTTGGTGACGACGGCGACGACCGGGCGCATCGCGAGGAACGAGCCGTCGCTCTCGTCGACCTCGGCGACGGCCCACTCGCTCCGCCCGAGCTGGAGCGGGCCCGCGTCGCCGTCCGGCAGCGGGACGCGCCCGCCGACGACGGAGGTCGGGTCGAGGCCGGCGGCGCGCAGGAGGTGGGCCGTCATGGCCGTGGTCGTCGTCTTGCCGTGGGAGCCGGCGATCGCGACGACGTCGAGCTTGCGCAGGCACTCGGCGAGGAGCGCGCCCCGGCCGACGATCGGCAGACCGCGACCGCGGGCCGCGACGAGCTCCGGGTTGTCCGGGCCGATCGCCGACGAGCGCACGACGACCTCCGCGGCCCCGATCCGATCGGCCCCATGTCCGACGTCGACGCGGATGCCGAGGCGGCGCAGACGCTCGACGTTCGCCCCGGCGACGACGTCGGTCCCGGTCACCGCGCAGCCTCGCGCGTGGACCAGCTCCGCCAGGGCGGCCATGCCGATCCCGCCGACGCCGACGAAGTGGAAGCGGTCGGGACGGCGCTTCATGTCGGATCCCGAAGCGAGGTCGGCGCGGCCTCGCGCCGGGGGCCGCCTCCGCCGAGCTGCTCGAGGCAGCGCTCGATGATGTCGGTCGCGGCGCGCGGCCGCGCCAGGCGGGCGGAGGCCTGGCGCATCAGCAGCAGTCGACCGGGCGTCGTCACGAGCTCGGCGATGGTCTGGGCGAGGCCGTGGACGTCGAGGGGCTGCGCCGGGACGCGCCGCGCGGCGCCGGCCTCCTCGAGGGCGCGGGCGTTCGCCGTCTGGTGGTCGTCCGCGGCGAAGGGGTAGGGCACGACGAGGGCGGGCATGCCGGCGAGCGCGAGCTCCGCGACGGTCAACGCCCCGGCGCGGCAGATCGCGAGGTCGGCCCAGGCGTAGCGCTTCGGCATGTCGCGCTCGAACGCGACGACCTCGGCCTGGATCCCGAGCTCGGCATAGCGCGCGGCGACCGCCGCGCGATCGGTCTCGCCCGTCTGGTGGAAGACCTCG
>JBIPOQ010000567.1:0-2787 GCA_044379055.1 Myxococcota bacterium | reverse complement strand
CCGGCCGAACCAGGGCGTGACGTCGGGCGGCGCCTTCTTCTGGGATCCGTCGGGCTCGCAGATCTGGAACTGCGTCTACGCGAAGAACCTCTGGCACCTCCCGATCCCGAAGGGCCAGGATCTGACGGACATCGAGCTCGCGAACGGCATCCACTACCGCTGCCTCGAGCCGCTCAAGCGTTATGCGCTCGACTACGTCGACCCGGATGCGAACGAGGTCGAGGTCCACCTGACCTACGAGGCCATCTGCGAGCCGAACTACCTCGGCGGTGGTCATCTCGACCAGCCCGGTCGCTACCGCGGCACGATCCGGATCGGGAGCGAGACGATCCCGGTCGACTCGTTCGGCATGCGCGACCGGTCGTGGGGGGTGCGCTCCCAGATCGGCGCCGCACTCCATCCCGGCTCGCCGATGAAGCGCGGCGGCTACACCTACGCGACGATGTCCGAGCGCGATGCGTGGCATACCATCACCGGCGACTTCGGCAGCGGCGACTACGTCTCGATCCACGGCTTCCTGCTGCGCGACGGCGTCTGGTCGAAGCTCGTCGAAGGCCGGCGCGAGGTCCTCGAGCGCAAGGACCACTGCCCGACCCACGTCCGCATCACGGCGAAGGACGCCCTCGGCCGCACGCTCGAGGCCGAAGGCCGCACGCTGAATCGGATCGGGGTCCACCTGAACCCGAACCTCTGGACCTGGAACTGCCTGACCGACTGGCAATGGGACGGCGGCAAGCGCGGCTTCGGCGAGGACCACGACAACTGGAGCGCCTCCGCGTTCCGTCGCTTCGTGCGGGGCGCGGACTGACGGGGCCCCCGCGTGCGCCGAAGCCCTGCGCGTGTTCGGGCGTGCGCTGGTGTGCGCGCTGCCGCGATCCGCAGGTGCGCCTCGACCACGGCATGGACGCTCCGCTCGAGCTGCCCGAATGGCTCGGGTCGGCGCTCGGCCCCGCGACGACAGCCGACCCGGGCGCCGGACGCGACGTTTCGAAGCGGGTCTTCGATTTCGATCCCGCACGGCAGGCCGCGCCTGGCGCGCCCGCCTTCGCCGGGGTCCGGGTCTACCCCGAGGCGCTCTCGGCGGCCGAGGTCGATCGGCTGATCGGCGAGATCGAAGCCCTGCCCTTCCTCCCGTCCCAGAGCGGCAAACAGAAGCAGCATTTCGGCCCGCGCTTCAACTTCACGCGCCGCCGGATGAACGCGGATCGCTTCGAGGGCCTGCCCGCCTGGGCCCATCCCCTCGAGGCCCGACTGCGCGACTGCGTCGCCCGGGACGATCGGGGCGATCCCGCGGACCGCTCGGCCTGTCTCGCCGCCCTCGCGGCCTACACGACGACGGACGTTTTCGTGCTGCGTTATTTCGAGGCCGAGCGCTCGAACCTCGACTTCCACGTCGACGACCTCCACGCCTACGGCGAAGCCATCCTCGACGTCTCCCTCGACGCCGATTCGGTCCTCACGTTCCTCGGCCCCGCGAACGACCCGACCGGGGACCTCGTCTGCATCCGCGTTCCCCTGCCCGCACGCTCGATCGCGGTCGTCTACGGCGCGGCCCGCTTCGCCTGGCAGCACGCGATCCTCGCGGGCGACGTCCGCGGGACCCGGACCAGCATCACGCTCCGGACCCTCGGTCCGGACCTGCGCGCGAGCGACGCCGGACAGAGGGTCCTCGAGCGCGCCCGCCAGGCCCTCTGACGAGGGACCTTCCCCTCGTCTTCGCACCCGCGGATCTCCGGCGAGGCCGACACCGCAGCGCTCCCGAACCGGGTTGCCGCGCTCGTGGGCGCCCAGCAGACTTCAGGGTGTCCCTTCCCCGACGCAGCCGGAGCTCCCCCCATGGCCCCCTGGCACTACGACCGATTGAGCGCGCAGGACAACTCGTTCCTGCTCATGGAACGCGGCAACGTCCGCATGCACGTCGCCTCGACCAACATCTGCGACATGGGTCCCCTGCGGACCGAGTCCGGCGGCATCGACATCGAGCTCGTCAAGCGCGCGACGATGAGCATCATCCATCTCGTGCCGCGCTACCGGCAGCGGCTCTTCGAGATCCCCGTCTTCGACCACGCCGTCTGGGTCGACGACGTGCATTTCGACATCGACTATCACATCCGCCACACCTCGCTGCCGAAGCCGGGCACGCTCGCGCAGCTCAAGAACCTCGTGGCCCGGGTCATGGCGCAGCCCCTGGATCGCAAGCGCCCGCTCTGGGAGTACTGGTTCGTCGAGGGGGTCGGCGGCGGCGACCAGTTCGCGATGATCACGAAGATCCATCACTGCATGATCGACGGATCCTCCGGTGTCGACCTCGCGAACATCCAGTTCTCGACCTCCCCCGTTCCGCCGGAGCTCGAGCCGCCGGAGCGATTCCGCCCGCGCCCGGCCCCCCGCCGACTCGAGCTCTTTCTCGACGAGTCGAAGCGTCAGGCGGGCATCCCGCTCGAGGTGGTCCGCGACTTCCGCCAGTTCGTCGCGGACACCGAAGAGCTGCGCCAGGAGGTCTCGACGCGGGTGAACGCGTTGACGCGCTTGTTCGGCATGGCGACCCAGGCGGATCCGTCCCCGATGAACGGCAGCCTCGGACCGCATCGGCGCTTCGAGTGGATCTCGTGTCGACTCGAGGACTTCAAGGCGATGCGCAAGGGGCTCGGCTGCTCGATCAACGACGTGGTGCTCACGATCGTCACCGGGGCGGTCCGGAAGTACCTGCTCGCGAAGAACGTCGACCTCGACCTGATCCAGTTCAAGGTCTCGACGCCGGTCTCCGTGCGGACCGAGGCCGACCGC
>JBIPOQ010000566.1:0-2789 GCA_044379055.1 Myxococcota bacterium | reverse complement strand
GACGAGCCAGGCGACCGCCGCCGTCGGCGAGGTCTTCACCTACCAGATCACCGTCCCCGAGACGCCCTACGCCTTCCCCGCCTACGACGTCCGGATCTACGACGACCTGACGGCCTCGGCGGCGGATCTGCGCTTCCTCTCGGTCACGAAGATCGCGGGCTCGGGCCCCTGGACCCCGGCCAACACCGGCACGCCGACGAGCCTCGTCCTCGAAGACGCCGCCGTCGGGATCGACATCCCGGCCGGCGAGCAGGTCGTGCTCGAGATCTCGGTCGTCCTCGAGGACACGCCGACCAACGTCACGGGCCTCTCGTTCACGAACACGGCGAGCTACGTCTACAACTACGTCGACGGCAACCTCGCGAGCCAGCGCATGGGCGCGGCGGGGACGTCGGCGGCGATGACGATCGTCGGCCCGGATAGCGTGACCCTCGAGAAGAGCGGTCCGCCGTCGATGACCCTCGGCGTCCCGGCGACCTTCACGCTGAACGTCCAGAACACCGGCACCGGCGCCGCCTGGAACCTCTCGCTCCTCGACCGGCTCCCGAACGCGCCGACCGCCGGAACCTGCGACGCCCCGGCGACGGCCTTCACGGCCCAGGTCTTCGCCGCCGACGGCACGACCCCCGTCTCCGCGCCCCTCGCCTCGGGGACGGACTTCAGCGTCACGAGCCGCGGCGAGCCCGACTGCGACTTCACGGTCGCGATGCTGACGCCCGCGACGACGGTCGGCCCGACCGAGCGGCTGATCCTGACCTATCAGACGGTCCTCGACACCGACAGCCAGGAGGCCGAGACCCTGACCAACGTCGCGGGCGCCGTCTCCTGGTTCAGCGCCGACGGCAGCCTCCCGGCGACGGTCGACGATCGCCGCGCGTACACCCGCGTCGTCACCGACGGCACGGTCGGCACCCTCGACCACGAGGACGCCTACACGACGACGGTCGAGCTCCCCCTCTACCGCTTCGAGAAGACGGTCGTCAACGTGACGACGAGCCAGGATCCCGCCACGCTCGCGAGCCCGGGCGACGTCCTGCGCTACCGGCTGCGGATCGAGAACCTGCGCAGTGCGCCGCTGCTCGACCTCTCGATCGTCGACGAGCTCGATCGCCTCAATGCGCCGCCGGCCTTCGCGGCCGGCAGCCTGACGATCACGAGCGTGCCCGCCGGCGCGGACATCTCGAACACGAACGCGAACGGGGGCGCCGCGGCCACGGGCCTGCTCGACGTGCGCAACCTCTCCCTCGCGGCGATGTCGAGCCTCGACGTCGAGTACGAGGTCACCCTCGCCCCGGTGCTCGCGAACGCGAGCTTCGTCGCGAACCAGTCCCAGCTCTCGACGAGCGGTGTCCTCTTCGCCCAGAGCGACGACCCGAACGTCAACGGCCAGGCCGACCCGGCCGTCGCGGGCGACGAGGATCCGACGCGGGTCCAGATCGTGTCGGCCCCGGTCTTCCGGGTCGAGAAGATCTCGGACGACGTGACGCTCGATCCGGCGATCCTGCTGGCGGGCGAGACGCTCCGCTACACGATCACGGTCAAGAACATCGGCAGCGACAACGCGACGATGACGGCACTGCGCGACGCGGTCCCCGTCAACACCGCCTACGTCGCCGGCAGCACGACCCTGAACGGCATCGCCCAGCCCGACGGCCCGGGCGCGACGTCGCCCCTGGCCCAACCGACCGGGATGCTGATCTCGGCGCCCGAGAACATGGTCGCCGGCGTGATGCGGGCCGACGCGTCGCCCTCGGCGAACAACGTCGCGACGATCCGCTTCGACGTGGTCGTCGACCCGGCCGCGATCGACGGCACGGTGATCTCGAACCAGGGCTTCGTCAACGCGAGCGGCGTCGCCGCGGAGACGCCGTCGGACGATCCGAATACCGTCCTGCCGAACGACCCGACCCTCGACGTCGTCGGCGCCGCGCCGCTGCTCTTCGCCCCGAAGACGGCCGCGCTGCTCGTCGACGGCGGGACCGTCGGCGTCGTCGATCCCGGCGACACCCTCCGCTACACGATCACCGTCTACAACACCGGCGCCGCCGACGCGACGCTGGCGACGCTCCAGGACGCCGTGCCCGCGAACACGACCTGGGTCGCGGACTCGCTGACCTTGAACGGTCTCCCGGTCGGCGTGCCCGACGGCGGCCTCTCGCCCCTCGCCGCCGGCATCCCGATCAGCTCGAGCGATCGGACGCCGCCGCTGCCCCTCGTCGGCGAGGGCATGCTGACCCGCGGCGCGTCCGCCGTCGTGACCTTCGACCTGATGGTGAACGCGGGAACGCCGGCCGGCACGCTGATCACGAACCAGGCCCGCGTCACGACCGCCGAGCTCCCGAACGTCCTGACCGACGGCGACGGCAACCCGGCGACGGGGCCCGAGCCGACGGTCGTCGTCGTCGGTGGCGGCCAGCAGCTCTCGATCGCGAAGCTCGTGACGGTCGTCGGCGGCGGCGCGGCGATGCCGGGCTCGCAGGTCGAGTACACGGTCTTCGTCCGCAACATCGCGACGACGCCCGCGACGAACGTCGTCCTCACCGACGACCTGGCCGCCCCGGTCCCCGGCTACAAGACCCTCGTCGCCGGCAGCGCGACGCTGAACGGCGCCGCGACCGGCGTGATGGTCGTCGGCGATCTGATCACGGCCGACTACAGCACGACCTACGGCCCGCTCGCGCCGGGGGCGAGCGTGACCCTGCGCTTCCGCGCGACGCTCGGCGCGGCGCTCCCGATGGGCACGATCGTGACCAACACGGGCGTCGTCACCTGGAACGTCCCGCCGCAGC
>JBIPOQ010000565.1:0-2790 GCA_044379055.1 Myxococcota bacterium | reverse complement strand
ATGCCGACCCAGTTCCTGATGCGCCAGGTCAAACGGCCCGTCGAATTCGCCGGCGCCCGCATGACGGAAGGCCAGGGAATCATGTTCCTCTACCCCTCCGGCAACCACGACGAGCGCGAGTTCCCCGACCCCGAGCGCTTCGACATCCGCAGGCGACCGCCGCGGATCCTCTCTTTCGGCTACGGACCGCATTCGTGTCTCGGCGTCAACGTCGCCCGCCTCGAAGGGCGGATCTGCCTCGAAGAGCTGCTCTCGCGCGTCCCCGACTACCATTGGGACGAAGCCGGATCGGAGCGACTCCTCACGGAGTACGTCCAGGGCTACTGGAAGCTCCCGATCCGTTTCGAGGCCTAGCATGAAATTCCCGGTCTCCCTCGCGGAGAGGGTCCGACAGCTCGCCCGCGACCGGCCGCGGGATCCCGCGTTCATCGTCGACGGACGCGTGCTCGACTGGGCAGGCTACGACGCCGCCGCCGATCGGCTCGCCCGGGCCTTCCTCGCCCTCGGCCTCGAGCCGGGGGAGCGCGTCGCTGTCTGGGTGCCCGACGGAGCGCCCTTCCACGTCGCCTATCAGGCCGCGGAACGCTGCGGTCTCGTCTGTCTCGGGCTGGCCCCGCGCTGCGGCGAGCGTGAGCTCGCCCATCTCCTGACCCTCGCCGAAGCCCGTGTCCTCGTCTCCGCGCCCGAGATGCCCGACGGCCCCGCCGCGACCCGAGTCGCCCGCCTGCGCGAGCGCGGCATCCGGATCGAGCATTCTCTGACGCTCGCCGGCGACGGCTTCGAGGGCGACGCGATCGAGCTCGACGGCCGGAGCGCGCCGCTCGCGGGCCCCGAAGACGCCGATGCCCTCGCCCGTCTGCTCGCCCCGCGCGCCCTGAAGGCGACCGACGTCTCGCTCCTCAACACGACCTCGGGGACGACCGGGCTCCCGAAGATCGTGATCCACGACCAGCTGCGCTGGTTCCACTTCCACCGCCTCGCCGCCGACGTCGGCCATTTCCGCGAGAGCGACGTCTTCATGAGCGCCCTGCCCGCCCCGGTCGGCTTCGGCCTCTGGACGGCCCATTTCACGCCGACGCTGCTCGGCGCGCCGACGGTGCTGACCCGGAAATTCGACGCCCGCGCGACCATCGACGCCCTCGAGCGTCATCGGGTCACGGTCCTCTCGGCGGTCTCGACCCAGTTCATCATGCTGCTCGAGTCGGGCGGCTTCGACGGCGGCCGCGACCTCGCGCTGCGGGCGCTCTTCACCGGCGGCGAAGCGGTCCCCGAGCGCCAGGCGCGCAACTTCGAGCTCCGGACGGGCGCCTCCGTGCTCCAGTTCTACGGGTCGAACGAGACCGGCGCCGTCAGCGCGACGCGCCCCGAGGATCCGCCGCACAAGCGCCTGACGACGGCGGGCCGGCCGATCGCCGAGATGCAGCTCCGGCTCTTCGACGGCGAGGGTCGAGACGTGACGGCGAGCGGCCGAGGCCAGCCGGCGGTGAAGGGACCGGTCGTCTCGCGCGGCTACCTCGGGGCGCCCGAGGCGAACGCCCAGCTGATCACGCCGGACGGCTGGGTCCGGCTCGGCGATCTCGTCGAGCTCGATGCCGACGGCTACCTCCGCGTCATCGGCCGGACCGACGACATCATCATCCGCGGCGGCAAGAACCTCTCCGCGGCGGCGATCGAGGAAGGCGTGGCGCTGCATCCCGACGTCGCGCTCGCCGCGGCGATCGGCATGCCGGACCGGATCTTCGGCGAGCGGGCGGCGGCCTACGTCGAGCTGCGGCCCGGCGCGTCGCTCGATCTCGACGGCCTCCGCGCGCAGCTCGAGCGCGAGGGCGTCGCCCGCGAGCTCTGGCCCGAGGCGCTCGTCGTCCTGCCCGAGCTCCCGCGCGGCGTCGGGGGCAAGGTCGCGAAGGGCGCGCTCCGGGAGGACGCGCGCCAGCGCTTCGGCGAGCCCACGGACGAGGACCTCGTCGCCCGAGCGCGGGCCGCCGAACGCGCGGGCGACTAGCGTGAACGATCGGCTCGCGGCGCTTCGCCTTCGCTGGGCGCGCACGGAGCTGCGCGGCCGCGCGCTCTGGGTCGTGATCGGCTGCCTGATCTGCCAGATGGGCCTCGGGCTGACCTACGTGAAGAGCGGCCTCTCGGCCGATCTGATCGAGGCCCTCGGCCTGACGCGCGCCCAGTTCTCGGGCGCCAACACGCCCCAGCTCGCGGTCCAGTCGCTCGCGAGCCCGCTCGCCGGCTACCTGACCGTCCGATACGGCGCGAAGCGCGTGCTCGTGGCTTCGGCGCTGCTCTTCGCGGTGGTCTTCGTCGGCTTCTCGCGCATCGAATCGGTCTGGGGCTTCTATTTCGCGATCGCAGGCGTCGGGCTCGGCGCGGCGGGCATGGGGGACGTCTCGGTCGGCCACGTCGTCGCCCAGTGGTTTCGCCGCCATCGCGGCCTCGCCCTCGGCATCGCCTACGCGGGCTCGAATCTCGGCGGCTCCGTCATGGTCTGGCTGACGGGCGCCGTGACGGCGCGCTCGGACTTCCGGATGGCGCTCCTCGCCGTCGCGCTCTTCTCCCTCGTCGTGCTCCTGCCCGCCGCCTGGTTCCTCGTCCAGGACCGGGACGCCGCGCGCGACACGTTTCCCGCGTACGACTCGCCCGGACAGGAGACCGCCAGGACCGCTGCGGCCCCGACCCCGGTCGCCGTCTCCGACGAGACGAGCCTCGACCTGCGCGCCGCGCTTCGGACGCGGACCTTCTGGATCCTGACCACGACGCTCTTCGCCTTCTTCTTCTATTTCAACG
>JBIPOQ010000087.1:0-10177 GCA_044379055.1 Myxococcota bacterium | reverse complement strand
CCTCGAGTCCCTCGGCCTCGATCTCGCGATCGCCGGTGCGGCGCTCCGCTCCGGGGACGCAGAGCTCGAAGGCCCCCTCACGCTCCGTCTCGAGCTCGCGAAGCCGCTCTCGGCCGAGCGCCGGGGCACCCTCGATCTCGACCTCTCCGAGGCGCGCGTCGCGAAGGGGGAAGCCTTCCAGAAGCCGATCGGCGTCCGCCTGCTCGCGAAGACGAAGCTCGAGAGCGCCGAGTCCGGCCGGATCGCCTTCGAGAGCCGGATCGCCCTGCATAACATCAACGAGCTCCTCGTGCGGGGCTCGGTCGGCCCGAAGACCGCGCTGCGGATCACGAGCCCGGCCTTCGAGCTGAGGGGCTGGTCGGATCTCCTGCCCGCCCTCGTCGACTACTCGCCCGAAGGCGCGATGGCCTTCGAAGACTTCTCGTTCGAACGCAGCGAGGGCGTCGCCGATCGCTTCGGCGGGCGCATCACGCTGCGCAACGTCGACCTGACCCTGCCGGGCGACGGGAAGATCCGGGTCCGGGGCAGCGGCGTCGGCGCGGGCGAACGGATCGAGCTCGCCGGGTTCAGCGCGACGCTCCACGGCCTCACGCTCGGGGTCGAGGGCCGCGTCGAGGATCCCCTCGTGAATCCCCGCTTCGAGCTCGCGGCCCACTCGATCGGCGAGGCCGAGGCCAACGATCTCGTCTCCGGCCTCTCCTCCGTCCGGGACACGCTCTACGGCGCGCTCCGCTTCGACGCCCATCTCGCCGGCAGCACCGGCGGCGAGACCCCGCTCTACGAAACCCTCGTCGGCACCGTCCGCTTCACCGTCGGCGAGAGCGGCGGCGGCCGCCTGCGTGGGGTCTCGCTCCTGCGCACGACGCTCGCGCAGATCCCGGTGCTCGGCGGCGCGACGCGCATCGCGGCCCGCCTGCGCGAGACCGTGGGGGCGACCGACGATCTCGGCTCGAATCTCGGCGAGCGCTTCGAGCTGCTCGAGGGCGACCTCGCGATCGGCGGCGGGGCGATCGACGCGCGCACGCTCCGCATCCGGTACCGCGGACACGAGGCGCGCCTCACGGGCCGCATGGCCCTCGAGGGGCTCGTCCTCGACATGCGCGGCGAGCTGCTGCTCGACTCGACGCTCGTCGCGGCGCTCGCGGGTCGTCCGGCGAACGAGCTCGTGGGCCGGGCCCCGGTCCGGATTCCGCTCGCGCGCGTGACGAACACGCTCGCGGACCCGAAGGTCTCGCTCGCCCCCGAGACGCTCGCGGCCGCGCCCCAGCTCCTCTTTCTCACGACCGGGGTCGGGCAGGTCGTCGACGAGGCGATCGGCCAGGTCGGCAAGACCGTCGATCGGGCGATCGGCGGCATCACGGGCGGAGGCCGCAAGGACCGCGAAAAGCCTGCGACGTCTCCGACCACGCCAACCGCCCCGACGCGCCCCGAGACCCGACCGTCCGTCGTCGCCCCGCCGAGTCCGGCTCCCGATCGCCCCGTTCCGAGCGAGCCGGCCGCCGAGGTCGCCGCGCCCGGTGAGCCGGCGCCGCCGACGAGCGAAGTCCCGATCGACGTCCCGGTCCAGGCCCCGAGCGACGTCCCGGTCGCGCCGGGCGTTCCGGACGTCGCGCCGTCCGACGATCCGAGCGTCGTTCCCGTCGCGCCCGCCCCTCCCGTTCCCCCCGTCGACGCGGCGGTCGACGGCGAGGCCTCCGTCGATGCGGTGCCCGCGACGCCTCCGGCGAGCGAGCCGGCGAACGGCGACGCCGCAGCCGGGGGGGCACAGACTCCCGTCGAGAGCGGCAGCCCGTAGGCAAGGCTTTCGCATCGGGGCCTCCCCCCGCTCAGGCAGGATCGCTGCAAGCCGATAGGGGGCGAGGAGGCTCCCGATGCCTGCGTCGATTCTCTGTGTCCAGGAAGACCGCGCGGTCGGTCGCGCATTCGCGGTGGCCCTCGAGGCCGACGGACACGAGGTCCTGCTCGCCCACGACGGCCGCCGCTGTCTCGAGATCGCCGCCCGACAGACCCCGGATCTCGTCGTGCTCGATCTCTACCTCTCGCGCCAGGACGGCTTCGAGATCCTCGCGACGCTGCGCGAGCGGCCGATCTCGCAGGCGCTTCCGGTCCTGCTGCTCTGCAGCGGCGACGTGACGCGCGAGATCGTCGGCCGCGCCGAGCGACTCGGGGCGGTCGGGGTCGTCTCGGCGTCGCTCTCCCCCGAGCAGCTCGCCGGTCGCGTCTCGGCGATCCTCGCGCGGCGCGACAAGCCCGCCGCCGCGATGCCACGGACGCCCTCGAACGGCACGCTCCGCGAGCTGCCGGTGCCCGAGCTCCTGCGCGCGATCCAGCTCGACGCCCTCGATGGCGTCCTCCTGCTCGATCACGGCCGCAAGAAGAAGGCGATCGAGTTTCGCGGTGGCTGGCCCGTCTCCGTCCGCTCGAATCTCGTCTCCGAATGTCTCGGCAACTATCTCGTCCAGAAGGGTCTCGTCACCCAGGCCCAGCTCGACGAGTCCATCGAGCGCATGCGGACCGGCGAGGGCCTCCAGGGCGAGATCCTCGTCGCGATGGAGGTCCTCGACGAGGAGGCCGTCGTCGACGCGCTCGAGGGCCACGCCCTGCAGAAGTTCCTGGAGATCTTCTCCTGGCGGGATGGTCGCTTCGCGGTCCGCCGCGTCGCCCACGTCGAGAAGGGCTCGTCGATCGGCATCGAGGGTCATCCCTCGAAGCTGATCGTCGACGGCGTCCGGCAGCACTATCCCCTCAAGCAGATCGATCGCTATTTCGCGGCCCACCGCGACGCCTTCCTGGTCCCCCACGGCGACGTCGAGGCCGACCTCGACCTGCTCACGCTCGGCGCCGAGGAGATCCAGTGGCTGCGCGTCATCGACGGCACGACGCGGATTGCTGCCCTCGAGCGGGCGCCCGAGTCGATCCGCCGCCTCGCCTTCGCGCTGCTCTGCATCGACGCGCTCTGCGTCGAGGGCCGGGCCGGCGATCGCGAGGCCTCGCGCAGCGCGATGGGAAACGTCCCGGAAGGCCACCGCCCGAACGCCCGGGGCGGCAGCGACGAGAAGCTGCGCGTCGAGCTCGCCGCCCTCGCCAACGGCATGCAGGGCAAGGATCACTACGGCGTCCTCGGCGTCCGACCCGGCGCCGATGACGACGAGATCCGCGCCGCCTACGCCAGCCTCGCGAAGCGGACCCATCCCGATCGGTTCCACGGCGCCAGCAGCTCCGTCCGCCATCTCGCCGCCCAGGCCTTCGCCCGCATCAGCGAAGCCCACGCCGCGATCGCCACCGCCGAGACCCGCGCCGCCTACGTCGTCTCCCAGAGTCAGGGCCGCCGGGAGGCCGAGGTGGTCGACGAGGGCCGCCGGGCTCTGCAGGCCGAGACCGAGTTCCAGCGCGGCGAGGCCCTGCTCGCCCAGCGCGCCTACGAGAGCGCCCTGATCTGCTTCGGCCGTGCGATGGAGAACTTCCCGAGCGAGGGCGAGTACCGGTCCTACTACGGCTGGTGCCTCTACCTCTGCCACCCCGACAACCAGATCATGCTGGGCGAGGCGCTCGAGCATTGCCGCGAAGGGGTCAAGCTGGCAAAGGACCGGGAGAAGCCCTACCTCTTGCTCGGCCGGCTCTACAAGGCCATGGGCAAGCCCGGCGCCGCGAAGAAGATGTTCTCGCGTGCCGTCGAGATCAAGCCGCAGTGTGTCGAAGCGATGCGCGAGCTGCGGATCATGAACATGCGTCGCGACAAAGACAAGGGTGTCTTGAAGCGGATCTTCCGACGCTGACGCGTCTCCTCAGGAGACGAGCGTCTGCGAGGACGCTCCGCCGATCGGACCCCTGCGACGCGAACGGGCGCGACGCGCCAGGGGACGACGAGCGATGGCGAAGAATGCGGCGAAGCGGGTGACGGGCGAAGCGATCTGGCTCGATGGCCAGTTCGTGAAGTGGGCGGACGCGAACGTCCACATCCTGACCCATACGCTCCACTACGGCCTCGGCGTCTTCGAGGGCATCCGCTGCTACAAGGGCGTCGACGGCCGCTCGGCGATCTTCCGCCTGCAGGAGCACGTCCGGCGGCTCTTCGATTCCGCGAAGATCAACCTGATGACGATTCCGTTCACGCCGGCCGAGATCGAGGCCGCCTGTCTCGAGTCGATGAAGCGCAACCATCTCGAGGCGGGCTACGTGCGGCCGCTCGCCTTCATCGGCGACGGCGCGATGGGGCTGCATCCGGGCGAGAACCCGGTGCGCGTCGCCGTCATCGCCTGGGAATGGGGCAAGTACCTCGGCGACGAGGGCATGGCGAAGGGCATCCGCGCCAAGATCTCGACCTTCGCGCGGCACCACGTCAATTCGAAGATGACCAACGGCAAGACCTGCGGCGACTACGTCAACTCGATCCTCGCCAAGCGCGAGGCGCTGCTCGACGGCTTCGACGAAGCGATCATGCTCGACACGCAGGGCCTCGTCTCCGAGTGCACCGGCGAGAACATCTTCGTCGTGCGCGACGGCAAGATCCGGACGCCCCCGCTCCACAGCATCCTCGACGGCATCACCCGCGGCTCGGTCATCGACATCGCCCGCGACCGCGGCTTCGAGGTCATCGAGAGCTCGCTGACCCGCGACGATCTCTACATCGCCGACGAGATCTTCCTGACGGGCACCGCCGCCGAGCTGACGCCGGTCCGCGAGGTCGATCATCGGCAGATCGGTGAGGGGAAGCGCGGTCCGGTCGCGGAGGAGCTGCAGACGGCGTTCTTCGAGGTCGTGACGGGCGCGGATTCCCGTTATGCGCGCTGGCGGACGTTCGTCGACTAGGGCGAAACGGGTCGGTGCGGGTGAAACGGACGTCGTCAGTGCGATGTGCACCTCGTGATCGCCCGCCTCGTCCGCTCGTCCTCGACGGTGTCTACGTCGGTCCATCACACAGTCTCGAAGGCTTTCTGGCTCTTCCTCCGCCCGAGACCGAGGACGTGGCGCGCATCCTGACGGGAACCGCGCGACGCATCCTGCGCCTAATCGAACGGGATGGCATCGACGGGTAAGGCGCTCCCGTTGCCGGCGACGATCCTCTGATGGCGATGCTCGGCGCGGCCTCGATTCGTTCGAGGATCGCGACGGGTCCCGAAGCGGGCGAGCCCTGGCGAAGGCTCGGGGATCGGGTCGAGCCCGTCGACGAGGTCGAGGGGGTCGTCGAGCTCGGTGCAGTAATCCCGCCCCGCTGCGTCCGCCAGGGCGGCATGAGCCTCCATGACGACGTCTCGGTCCCGGCCCGGGATCGAGAGCGACTCGAGCGGCTCTGTCGCTAGGTCGCCCGGCCGCCGCTTGCGCTCGGCCGACTCGAAACGTTGGCGGACGGTCGGCAGGCCTATCGGCTCAAGACACCCTGGTGAGACGGGACGACGCATGTCGTCATGGAGCGGCGAGATCTGCTCGAGCGATTGGCGCCGCTGATCCCGCCGCCGCGGGCACATCAGGTCCGGTATCACGGGGTGCTTGCGCCGTGTGCGAGCGGGCGGGACGGGGTGCTGCCGGCAGGGCCTGATGAGGTGGAGGCAACGCCGTGTTCTTCGTCCGCGTCGGAATTGGATGTCGGGTCGACCGAATCTGCCGACGGGGGAGGGGATGACGAGACGCTCGTTGGCCGTGCTGCTTCCCTCCTGCGACCCGAACGAAGCGAATCGTTTCCGCGTCGCATCGCGTGGGCGGATCTACTGAAGCGGGTCTTCGAGGTCGATGCGCTGCGTTGTCCGGCATGCGGCGGACGGATGAGGCTGCTCGCCGCGATTACGGATTCGAGCGTGGCGCGTCGGGTCTTCGAGTGTCTTGCGCTTACGCCTCGGGCTCCGCCGGTGGCACTAGCCCATGAGATCGATCCTGAGGCCGCCGTAGATGACCGCGCCTCCGAGCCGGCGCTCGCAGACGAGCAATCGGATTCGGGCTTCGAGTTCGACCGGGCGCTATCCGCGGACCGGGCCCCAGACGACGTTTTCTGAGCGGTGGGGCTGGAAAGGCTCCTTATGCTTCCCACTCGCCATGACGCTGTGCCAAAGTGATCCCACGAACTCGGTCGGACCGCTGACCTTTGGAATGGACGAAGTCCAAGTTACGGAAATCGTTGGGACGCAGTTCGAGCAGTTTTGGCGTACGCCGGAGTCGACCGAGTTGGTGCATGCCTACGACAGAATGGGGTTACATCTGACTTTCGAATCTAACGATCGACTGAAGCAGGTGACGGTTGTTTTCCGAACGAGTTACTGCTGGGGCGGGTTCCCCTCCGCGCCAACATCCGTGAGACACCCGGGGAGCTGCTCCGACGGGATGGGCTCCACTCCTCGCATCTGGCTGCCTGGAGAGCTGCGCGCCCGCAGGGCGAGCGGGCCTAGAGAAAATTCCGCTCATTCTTCCAGCGCGCCACCCTCCCGCAGGTTCCTTTGACCACATGAACGGCAGACGGTCGCCAACTAGCGGTCAGCTTGAGCAGGTGGCCCGTACCAGTGGGGATTGAAGAGTGTGCTGATAGTTGGGCGCCCAGCCGATCGCTCGAGCATTCATGGGTACGCAGACGGATTCAAGACGCGGTCCTGAATTCCCGAAACGTGATGAAGTGGCAATCTTCTTCACGCGACTTTGTCCTGAACCTTCCGTCTCCATGGAGGGTCATCATCATGGTTGATCCAATGTTCGCGTTCCGATTGTTTGGAAGCCGACCGGCGCGTCGCATCACGAGGGCCTTCGCGGCGACGTGCGCGCTTGTTGTTGGGCCGTCGTTCGCTGTGGTGGCCCAGACGACTGCGCTCGTGCTGGCGAGTCAACAAGGCGACCCCATCGGAGAGGGGGTCACCCGGATTTTTCAGTCGACCGATGGCACATTCGACGTCTCGAACGCAGGTCCGAGCGGGGTCTTCATTACCTTCGACGATGCCGAGGCGCACGATTGGTTTCTCACGTTCCTGGGTCCGGTCGCTACGCCGCTGACCACGGGCATCTATGAGAATGCCACCCGGATTCAATCTCCCGTTGGCTCTGGTTTGAACGTGTTTGGCGAAGGTCGGGGATGCAATCAGAGCCGGGGCCGCTTCGAGGTCCTCGAGATCACGTATGGTCCGAACGGGGAAATCGACCGGTTCGCCGCCACATTCGAACAGCACTGCGAGGATGCCGCGCGTGCGCTCACGGGAGCTGTTCTCCTGAATTCGACCCTTCCGGTCCCGGCCCCACCGCCGACGACGTGCCACTCGAGGTCCGCGACGATCGAGCGGTTGAGCCAGGAAGTGAGCGAGATTCAGGCCGGGGCAACCCCGATCGTGAAATTGAATTCGCTGCTCGACGAGGCGCAGTCGAACGTCGACGCGAATCGTCCCTGGCTCGCGCGTTCGATCCTCGGGCGATTCGTCTCGAGCGCGGTCCACTATTCCAATCTGAGTCCGACGCATCGGAACTTCGTCTCTGCACCTGAAGCTGACGGCCTCTTATGTGGTGCGAGCAACGTCATGACGAACTTGCTCGCTGAAGATTCGGAGGCGATGGATCCTATCGAGCCGACTGCCGCCACGCTGAGCGACGCCCTAGAGCTCGTGAGCCCGCCTGGAGAATACATCGGGAACGGAATCACCCAGGTGTTTGGCCCGAACGACGGCGCCTTCACCGCGCAGCGATTCGGCGACCTCGTCCAGATCGATTTCGATGGAGGCCCGCACCGCTGGACCCTCCGTTTCGCGGGGCCCGACTTCGGTCCATTGGCATTGGGTGAATACACCGGGACGGCTCGGTTTTCGACGCCGACCGCGGCCGGGCTGGATGTGAGCGGAGAAGGTCGAGGTTGCAATGAGAGCACCGGTCGCTTCGAGATCCTGGAGCTCGGTTATGGCGCCGACGGATCCGTGGAGAACTTCGCGGCCACTTTCGAGCAGGCGTGCGAGCAGGCTCCTCCTGACCGGATTTTGCGCGGATCGATCCTCTTGAATTCGACGCTACCGCCGCCACACATGCCGACCTTGTGTAGTTCGAAGATCGCTTCGGTTCCTGGACTCGTCCAGGAGATTCGCGAGCTACCGGTAGATCGGCGCCGCCGCCATGTGCTCCGGACGCTCCTTCTCGAGGCCCAGTCGAACGTCGACGCGATGCGCCCTCGACGCGCGCGTTCGGTGCTGACGCAGTTCATTGGGACAGTCGTTCGATCGTCGAATCTTCGGGCTGAGGATCCGGGCTACATCACGAAGATCGAAGCCGATCGCCTCGTCTGTGGTGCGAGCAACTTGATGACGAACATTCATCCCTGAGGTGGCGAGTACCGCGCAGCACACAGCAGGCGGACATCAGCCCGACACCGGGCTCGGCCGCCCGCGAGTCCAGGCCGCGTGGCTGGCGATCTGCGCCCGGTCTGGTCCCCGGACAGGGCAAGTTGCCCCGCATCTATTTTCAGTCGCCCCGAACGAGCCCCGAGTGGCCGCCCGACGGCGCCCAGAAGGGCAAGTTGACCCAACTGAACTGAGCGGCGGTGCAGGAAAGGCTCCTCATTCTTCCTATTCGCCACGCTCTACTGGGACTTCCTCGCGAGCCACGGCGAGCGCTTCGCCGATTACCCGCGCATGGCGCTCCAGGTGAAGAACGAAAGGCGCCTGCCCGCGAGCGAGCGCGCCGCGATCGCGCGCCGGACGGCGGCGGTACGGCGCGGGGATTGGGATGCCGACGTCGACGAAGCTGAAGAGGCCTCTTGTTCGCCACCGCCAAGGGTCGTTCGTTGAACGGGCCTGTCCAGGGGGACCGGTCAGCTCTCGAGTCCGTGAGCGGTGGCAACCGTCATTCGATCACCACCGATCGTGATGTCAGGCGCCGCCGATGAAGCGCCCACAGGGCGGCGCCGCCCGCCAGCAGCTGGCTACAGGCGCCGGGTTCGGGTACTTGCAACGCATAGCTGCGGCTGTAGTCGAAGCCCGAGCCGGACAGGGCCACCCAGTCGGTCACCGGCACGCCCGCCGCGTCCCGAACCTCGACGATCCCGCCCCAGGCCAGCGACGAGCCGAAGTCGCCGTAGTCGGACACCCCCTGTCCGCCACGCGAGCCACCGAAGACGTTGGGCGCCGAGGCCGACGCGTAGGTGTACAGGCTGAACGAGATCGGCTGCCATGCATTGGCGCCGAACACCACCGGCAGGTTGAACTCGATGACGGACGGGATGGAGCCCGACTCCGACGGCAGCTCGCTCACCGACGACACCATGAGGTTGTACGACGTGCCGCGCACGTTGATGGTGGCGCCGGCCAGACCCCGGCTCCCGCTGCCCACGCTGGAGGCCACCAGGCCGCCGCTCACCTCCATCCGGCAGACCACCGTGCCGTTCTGCCCGTTCCGGCCGGGGCTGACCACGGCCAGGCTGTCGGACCAGCGCACCGTGTTGTTGGCGACGCCGCCTGCGTTGTCGCCACCGAGCTCTCCACCGGTGCCGGCGATCACGGAGGCCTTGGCCTTCAGCAGTCCGAAAGTGGCGTAGGCGGTCGCGCCCGCAGTGGCGAATGTGAACGCGCTGCCGGAGTCGGCGCGGTCGGTGTAGGCGTACTCAGACGCCACCAGGGTGCCGGTCCCAGCGTTGAACGATCGGCCACCGGGGGCGGCACTGGCTGAACCGAAGATATCCCGAGAGAGGCTGCAGACTGTCCCGCGCACCGGATCGAGCTGGCAGTTCACGCCAGGCGCGAGCGCGGATACGGACTGGGCGGCCACCGTCGTGACCCCAAGAAGGGCCAGAATGGCCAGGAGACGGCGTCGGATCGGCATGCGAGGCACCTCGTTGAATCGGCGAACAGGATATCTCAAGCGACGTTTCGAGCGCGCTCGTGAGGCCGAGTCCCCGTGGTCCGAGGGGTGGGGGCGCGCAGTCACCGCGCGCTCGCTGTCGAGAGATTCCCCTTGCGGCGTCGATGCCAGCGCGGCATCAGCTCGAATCGGCTTTCGCCCGCCGCGCGTTGACGCCGTCACGTGATCATGGGCCTAGCACGCCGGTCAGCTCTGCCGCAGAACCGTCGTCGTGCCCTCGGGGAAAATGAAGGGTTGAGCGGAAGCCCCAGACGGGCCCCGCGGCGGGCCGGTTGACCTGAATCAACTGAGCGGCGGTGCGGGAAAGGCTCCTTATGCTTGCTATTCGCGGTGAATCCTCAGGAGGGGGTTCCGAAGGGACTGGGAAGAA
>JBIPOQ010000564.1:0-2798 GCA_044379055.1 Myxococcota bacterium | reverse complement strand
GAGGGGATCGTCGACGCCGGCCGCGAGGCGCAGCGCCCGGGCGTCCTCCGGTCCTGCCGCCGGAACGCCCGTCTCGATCGGCTTCATGACGCCGACGTCGACGCCGGCCGCACGCAGGCCGCGCGCGAGGGTGGTGGTGACGAAGGTCTTGCCGACGCCCGTGTCGGTTCCAGTGACGAAGAGGCCGCGCATGGCTGCTAGGCGACTCCCTGCTCGGCGAAGACGTCGGCGATCGCGTCGGCGAGGCCGTCGATCTCTTCTTCGCGGTGGGTCGCCATCGGCGTGATGCGCAGGCGCGCGGTGCCGCGGGGGACCGAGGGATGACGGATGCCCTGCGCATAGAATCCGCGCTCGAGCAGCGCCTCGCAGACGGCCATCGTCGGCGCGTTCTCGCCGACGACGACGGGCAGGATGTGGGTCGTGCTCGGCGCGGTGGAGATGCCGCGGCGTGCGAGGCGTGCGCGCAGGCGATCGCAGTTCGCCGCGAGCCGTTCGCGGCGCCAGGGCTCGCGCTCGACGAGGCGAAGCGCCGCGCGCGCGGCCTCGACCGAGGCCGGGGCGAGGGCGCAGGAGAAGATGAAGCTGCGCGCGGTGTTGACGAGCAGCTCGCGCAGGCGCTCGGAGCCCGCGACGAAGGCGCCGAAGGACCCGAGCGACTTGCCGAGAGTGCCCATCAGGATGTCGACGTCGCGCAGCACGCCGGCCGCCTCGGCGCTGCCGCGGCCGCGGGGGCCGAGGGTGCCGGTGCCGTGGGCGTCGTCGAGGAGCACGAACGCGTCGCGATCGTGGGCGAGCTTCACGATCTCGGCGATCGGCGAGACGTCGCCGTCCATGCTGTAGACGCCGTCGACCGCGACGAGCACCCGCCGCGCGCGCTCGCGGACCTTCGCGAGGGTCTCGGCGAAATCGCCGACGTCGCCGTGTCGGAAGACGGCGACCTCGCAGCGGGCGAGCCGCGCGCCGTCGATGATCGAGGCGTGGTTCAGCGCGTCGGAGACGAGCACGTCACCCGGGCCGACGAGGGCCGGGATCACGCCGACGTTCGCCATGTAGCCGGTGCTGAACGCGAGGGCGGCGGGCTGCTCGAAGAAGGTCGCGAGCTCCTGCTCGAGCGCTTCGTGGCAGGCGAGATTGCCGTTGATCAGGCGTGAGCCGCCGGCGGCAGCGCCGAATTCGCGCGCTCCGCGCGCTGCCGCCTCGACGACCTCGGGATGGCCCGCGAGATCGAGGTAGTTGCTCCCCGCGAAGAGCAGAACCTCGCGCCCATCGACAGCCATGCGCGGCGCCTGGATGCCGTCGAGCACACGCATGCGCCGATGGGTGCCGCGCTCGCGGATCACGCCGAGCACCTCGTCGGCGATCCCTTCGAGCGCCGGCGCCTTCATGCCCGCACGACCTCGGGCCGCAGCAGCTGCTCGCCGCCGCCGGGGATCCTGAACTGGGATTCGCCGCGGCTCGACTCCGCCGCGAGCCGCGCCTGGATCTCGTGATAGGTGTCGTTGCCGTCGACCTCGAAGCCCGCGTCGCGGATCATCGCGTAGGTCTCCTCGACGGGATCGCCCTTCGTCGTCAGGTAGCCGTCGACGAAGAGCGAGTTCGCGGGGTAGAGCGCCAGCGCCTGCAGGCTGCGCAGATGGCCCTCGCGGCCTGCCGCGACGCGGATCTCCGCCGCCGGATTGACGAAGCGCATCAAGCAGAGCGCGCGCAGGCAGCGCTCGGGGGTCAGCGAGCCGTCGTGGCGGACCTGATTGCCCTCGATCGGGATCAGGAAGTTCACCGGAATCGAAGGCACCTCGAGCTCGCGCAGCTTGAAGGCGACCTCGATCAGATCGGTCGACTCCTCGCCCATGCCGACGATCAGGCCCGAGCAGGACTCGATGCCGTGGCGCTTGGCGGCCATCAGCGTCGCGACGCGGTCGGCGTAGGTGTGCGTCGAGGTGATCGCGTCGTAGCGGCGCTCGCTGGTGTTCAGGTTGTGGTTCAGCCGGTCGAGGCCGGCCTCCTTCAGGATCGCGGCGTGCTCGTCGCCCATCAGGCCCGCCGAGAGACAGACCTCGATCGGATGACGCTGCTTGATCTCGCGGATCAGCTCGCCGATCCGCCGCGCGCGATCGACGGTCGGACCGCGGCCGGAGAAGACCATGCAGTACCGCGTCGCCCCCGCCTTCGCGGCGGCCTCGGCCTCGGCGAGGATCGCCTCGTCGCTCTTCATGGCGTATTTGCGCAGCGCCGCCTTCGAGTCCTTGTTCTGCGAGCAGTAGCCGCAGTCCTCGGGACAGAGCCCGTTCTGCACGTTGTTCAGCACGTGCACCATGACCTTCTTCCCGAACTTCTGGCGCCGCGGCGCGTAGGCCGCCTGCAGCAGGGGCAGCAGCTCGACGTCCTGCCCGTCGAGGACCCAGAGCGCCTCCTCCTGGCTCGGTGCGAGGCCATCGAGGGCGTTGCGGGTCAGGCGGGCGTAGCGGTCGCTCGGGGTCATCGGATCTCCTGGCTCGGGATGGCGGCAGGCTAGGATCGGGGCGCTCGGCCTGTCAACCGCAGTCCAGAGGCAGGTTGACAGCTCGTCTCCCCTTCCCTTCGAGCGACCAGTCCCCCTACATTCACCGCAGTTTCGTCTCGCCTCGCCTCTTCACCCGCCCGCCCTGCCCGAGGAGCCCGCCAGCCATGGCCAAGCCGCGCACGATCCACGCCTGTCAGGCCTGCGGCGCCCAGCACTCCCGCTGGCATGGCCGCTGCCCGGATTGCGGGGCCTGGGACAGCCTCGTCGAAGAGAATTTCTCCGCCCCCCGAGCGGCCTC
>JBIPOQ010000086.1:0-10204 GCA_044379055.1 Myxococcota bacterium | reverse complement strand
AGGGGCTGCGCCTCGGGCTCGCCGACGGGGGCTTCCTGATGTTTCGAGCCTCGGGAACCGAGCCCATCGTCCGGATCTACGCCGAGGCGGCGGATGCGATGCAGCTCGAGCGCAGGCTCGGGCTCGGGACGCGTCTGCTCGCCCGCGTCGGGCGTTGACTCGCCCCCTCGCTCTGCTCCCCGGTCTGGTCGATTGGCTCCACCCCGTGTCAATCGTTAACGTAGGGCGGGCCGCGACGACGTCCCCGGCCGCGACTCTCGCCCGCTGCGCCTTCGGAGGACCGAGCTGCATGGATTCGCGTCGCATCCTGCTCGCGATCTCGGGAGGCATCGCCGCCTACAAGGCGCCCGAGCTCCTGCGGGCGCTGCGGAAGGCCGGCCACGAAGTGCGCTGTGCCCTGACCCCGGAGGCCGAACGCTTCGTCTCGCCTCTGGTCCTGCAGAGCCTGTCGGGGCGGAGCGTGCGCCGCGACCTCTTCGACGCCGGGGAAGAGGGCGAGATCGACCACATCGGTCTCGCCGATTGGGCCGAGCTCGTCGTCGTCGCCCCGGCCACGGCGAACCTGATGGCGAAGATGGCCCATGGTCTGGCCGACGATCTGGTCTCGACGGTGCTTCTGGCGACGCGTGCGCCGGTGCTCCTCGCGCCCGCCATGAACGTCAACATGTGGAGCCATGCGGCGACGCAGACCAATCTCGCCATCCTGCGCTCGCGCGGGATCGACTTCGTCGGTCCGGAGGCCGGGGAGCTCGCCTGCGGTTGGGAAGGGGTCGGTCGCATGAGCGAGCCGGCGCGGATCGTCGAGGCCGCGCATTCCCGGCTCACGCCGAAATCCCTCTCCGGCGAGCGGGTGCTCGTCACCGCCGGCGGCACGGCGGAGGCGATCGATCGGGTCCGGACGATCACGAACCGCTCCTCGGGCAAGATGGGCTTCGCGATCGCCGAGGAGGCCGCGCGCCGGGGCGCCGAGGTCGTCCTCGTCGCCGGCGTCACGTCGCTTCCGACGCCCCACGGCGTGCGTCGCGTCGACGTGACGAGCGCCCTCGAGATGCGCACCGCCGTGCTGGCCGAGCTCGAGCGCGCGTCGATCGTGATCAAGGCGGCCGCCGTCGCCGACTACCGACCCGAGGTCGCCTCCGACCGGAAGTTGAAGAAGGAAGATCTGCCGCCCTCGGGCCGTCTGACGCTCGAGCTGGTCCAGAATCCCGACATCCTGGCGGAGATCTGCCGCGACAAGGGCTCGCGCATCGTGGTCGGCTTCGCCGCGGAGAGCCACGACGTGCTCGCGGCGGCCCAGCGCAAGCTCGCCCGCAAGGGCTGCGACCTGATCGTCGCCAACGACATCTCGCGCACCGACTCGGGCTTCGAGGTCGACCGCAATGCCGTGCTCTTCGTCTGGCCCGACCAGCAGGTCGAGGAGCTGCCGCTGCTCGAGAAGTCGGGCGTCGCGGCACAGCTCTTCGATCGCCTCGAGAAGCTGCGGGCGAAGCGATGAGCGACGGTCACCGCCGGTCGATTCGCGTCCGGGACCTCCCTCGCGCGCTCCGGGCCTGTGTCCTCGCGCTCGTGCTCCTCGCCGGATCCTTGACCGGGATCGCCCGGGCGGGCGAGATCCTGCTCGTCGAGATCGACGGCTCGATCAATCCGGCGAGCGCCGACTACCTGATCGCTGCGATCCACCGCGCGGAGGAGTCCGGCGCCGCCGCCGTCCTGATCGAGCTCGATACCCCGGGCGGCCTCGTCTCGTCGACGCAGGACATCATCCAGGCGATGTTGAACGCGACGGTGCCGACGATCGTCTACGTCAGCCCGCGCGGGGCGACGGCGACCTCGGCGGGGACCTTCATCACGCTCGCCGCCAACGTCGCGGCGATGATGCCCGGCACGAGCATCGGCGCCGCCCATCCCGTCAGCCTGTTCGGTGGGAGCCCGCCGCCGGCGAACGAGAGCGGGGACGAGAAGCCCGGCGCGAGCGCCCAGGACGTCGTCGGGCAGAAGATGGAGAACTACCTCGCGGCCTACGTCGAGTCGATCGCCAAGCAGCGCCATCGCAACGTCGAGTGGGCGAAGGAGGCGGTGCGGACGTCGCAGGCGGTGACCTCCGAGCAGGCGCTCGAGCTCGGCGTGATCGACCTCGTCGCGAACAGTCGAGCGGAGCTGCTCGAGGCGATCGAGGGCCGGAGCGTCGAGGTCGGCGGTGAGAAGAGGGCGCTCGCCCTCGCCGGACACGTCGTCGTGCCCGTCCAGAAGACGCTGGTGCAGGCGATCTTCGACTTCCTGACGGATCCCAACCTGGCGTTCATCCTCTTCGCCCTCGGCGCGGCCGGGCTCTACATGGAGTTCCAGAGCCCGGGCCTGATCCTCCCCGGTGCGGTCGGCGTCGTCTGTCTCGTGCTGCTCGGCTTCTCGATGCAGATCCTGCCGTTTTCCTGGGTCGGCGCGGTGCTCGTGCTGGTCGGCGTCGGGCTGCTCGTCGCCGAGATCTTCGTCGTGTCGTTCGGGCTGCTCTTCGTGGCCGGGATCGCGTGCTTCCTGATCGGGGGGACGATGGTCTTCGATCGGCCGGAGGTCTCCGATCTGACCGTGTCGTTCTGGGAGGTGCTCGTCCCGATCGCGGCGGCGATCTCGACGATGGGGGCCGTCATCGCGGTGAGCCTCGGCCGGAGCATCCTGTCGAAGCAGACGGCAGGCGTCGACGAGATGATCGGTCTGGTCGGCTCCGTCTCGGCCGCGATCGATCCCGCGGCGCGCAAGCGCGGCAAGGTCTTCGTGCGCGGGGAGTACTGGAACGCCGAGGCCGACGAGGCCATCGCGGCCGGCGAGTCCGTCGCGGTGGAATCCGTGGAGGGGCTGACCGTCCGGGTCCGCCGGGTCCGCGGGCAGATTTGAGCAATGGCTTCGTCCCGGACGGCCGGGGCGAGAGGAGGGGCGCTTTGGGTTGGCTGATCTTTCTGGTTCTCGCTCTGCTGTTCATGGTGATGGGCGCGAAGATCCTGCCCGAGTACGAGCGCGGCGTCGTGTTCCGACTGGGACGCTATGCGGGGACGCGCGAGGCGGGGCTCCGCTTCATCATCCCCGGCGTCGATCGGATGGTGCGGATCGGCCTGCGCGAGATCGTGATGGACGTGCCGGCGCAGGAGGTGATCACCCTCGACAACGTGTCGGTGAAGGTCAACGCGGTGTTGTATTTCCGCGTGCTGCATCCGGAGAAGGCGGTGATCCAGGTCGAGAACTATCTCTACGGCACGTCGCAGCTCGCCCAGACGACGCTGCGGAGCATCTGCGGCCAGGCGGAGCTCGACGACCTGCTCGCCCAGCGCGAGCGCATCAACCAGCAGCTGCAGGAGATCATCGACCAGCAGACGGAGCCCTGGGGCGTCAAGGTCCGGGCGGTCGAGCTGAAGCAGATCGATCTGCCCCAGGAGATGCAGCGCGTGATGGCGAAGCAGGCCGAGGCGGAGCGCGAGAAGCGCGCCAAGGTCACGCTCGCGGAGGGCGAGTTCCAGGCGGCCCAGCGCATCGCGGACGCGGCCCACGTGCTCTCCTCCGAGCCGTCGGGCCTGCAGCTGCGCTACCTGCAGACCCTCGCCGAGATCGCCGGCAGCGGTCGGAACTCGACCACGATCTTCCCGATCCCGATCGATCTGATCCGCCCGTTCTACGAGCAGCTGATGGAGCGCCATCCGGCGCCGGCGCGCCCGACGGACGCGGGCACGGCGCTTGGCGCGCGCTCGGGCGGGGAGGCCTGAGGTGGTCGAGAGCTCGCCGGCTTCGGAGCCCGAGAATGCCGCGCAGCGTGCGGGTCGCGGGGTGACCCGCATGCTCTTCGACCGCTTCCTGCTGCTCGTCGCGATCGGGATCCTGCTCGGCTGGGCCGCGCAGGGGATCTTCAAGGTCGCGCCCGGCGAGTCGGCCGTGATCCTGCGACTCGGCGCGCACCACCGGACCCGCATCGAAGAAGGCTATTGGGCCCACCTCCCGCCGCCGCTCGAGTCCCACGTCCTCGTCGACACCGGGCAGATGCGCACGGAATCCTTCGGCGAGAACCCGACCCACTCGACGCCGGGGGAGCCCTCCGACCTCGAGGAAAAGCAGGTCGCCGAGGGCATCACGCGCGAGGCGATCCAGACCGCCGACCACAACGTCGTGAACGTGACCTATCAGCTCCAGTACAAGATCGCGGACGCCTACGCCTGGGCCTTCTCGATGGCGGATCCGGCGGCCGTCCTGCACGACGCGATGGAGGCGTCGATGCGCAGCGTGATCGGGAAGCGGAGCATCGACGCGGTTCTCTCGCAGAACCGGGGTCAGATCGAGCAGGAGGCGGCCCGGATCCTCTCGGATCGCTTGACGGCGTACTCCGCGGCCGTGGGCCAGGGAGCGGCCTTCGAGGTCGAGCGGGTGAATCTCGAGAAGCCCCAGGCCCCCGAAGAGGTCCGCGATGCATTCGCCGACGTCGTGAGCGCCGGCCAGGACGAGAAGCGCGCGGTGCTCGGCGCGACCGGCGACGCCGCCGAGATCCTCGAGCGGGCGCGCTCCGAGGCGGCGGAGATCCGCGAGCAGGCCGAAGCCTATCGGGACGCCCGGATCGTCGAGGCGAAAGGCGAGGCCGTGCGCTTCGAAGCGCTGCTCGTCGAGTACCAGGCGGCACCGGAGGTGACGCGCCGACGGCTCTATCTCGAGACGATGGAGGCGATCCTGCCGGGCATGGACAAGGTCATCGGCGAGCCCGGATCGGTGCATCTCTGGTCGGGCTCGCCGCCGGTCGGGCAAGCCGTGCCGGGCGCCGTCTCGGCGGAAAAGAAGGACGAGTCCGGGAAGAAGGAGGCGTCCCCGTGATGCGGCTGCTGTTCGGATCGCTGCTTCTCGGTGCGGCCGTGGTCGCGCTGCTCTGGGCTTCGCAGCTCGATCGAGGACCGGTCGTCATCAATCGCGCCGACGAGTACCGGGTCGTGCGGCGCGCCGGACGGCCGATCGCGGAGCTCCGCGAGGCGGGTCTCCCGGGCATGTGGGGCCCGCGGATCCCGTTCCTCGACGAGGTCCTCGTCTTCGATCGCAAGATCCAGTACCTGAGCGCGCCGGCGACCGAGGTCGAGATCGGCGCCAACGATCGGGTGATCGTCGACTACTTCGTCTTGTGGCAGATCGATTCGCCGCTCGCGTTCCGGCGGAGCTTTCCGGGCAGCGTGGCCGCGGCCGAGGCAAAGATCCAGAGCACGGTCGGCTCGCTCGTGAAGAATGCGATCGGGACGCTCTCGATGGGGGAGCTGCTCGCGCGGGCGGAGGTGCTCGATACGCTTTCGGTCCGGGCGACGGAAGAGCTCGTCGACGATGGCGTGCGCGTGATCGACGTCCGCATCAATCGGACCGAGCTGCCGCTGGCGAGCCAGAAGTCGACCTTCGAGCAGATGCGGGAGCAGCGGCGTGCGATTGCTCGGGAGAAGCGGGCGGTCGGCGAGCGGGGTGCCCGCGAGATCCGGGCGCGGGCGGAGCACGAGGCGCGCGAGATCCTGGCCGAGGCGAATGCCGCCGCGCAGGTCGCCCGGGGCGAAGGCGACGCGGAGGCCGCGCGCATCTACGCCTCCGCGTACGGCAAGGACGCCGAGTTCTACGCCTTCACGCGGAGTCTCGAGGCCTATCGTCGCTCGCTCGGGCAGAAGACGTCGATCATCCTGTCCCCCGACCACGAGTTCTTCCGCTATCTCGATCCGCGCCGCCCGGCTCGCTGATCGCGGCGTCAGCGCGGCCGACGCGGGAAGACGAGTGCCCCGAGGAGGGCAAAGAGGGTCGGCACCGCCCAGGTCGCGACGCCGACGGGCAGGCCGCCCAGGCGGGTCAGCGCAGAGGCGCCGCTCGAGCAGGCGAGGTAGGCGGTGAGCGCGAGCAGTGCCGCGGCGGCGGCCGGCGCGATCCGGCCGCGGCGGTCGACCCGCAATCCGAAGGGCACGCCGAGCCAACACAGCGCCAGCATCCGCCACGGTCGACTCAGTCTTTCGTGAAGGACCTCTTCGAGGCGGCGATCCGGCGGCGACGACGGGTCCGCCGACACCCGCTCGAGATGGTCGGCGAGGGCCCGGATCGGGAGGATCGCCGGGTCGGCGCGCGCGAGGGTGTCTTCCGGAATCGAGTCGAGATCGATCTCGAGTCCGACGGTCGGCGTGAAGCGCGGCTCGCCGAAGGGATCCGCCGGATCGAAGCGCCAGACCGAGGCCCGCTCGAAGGACCAGACCCCATTCGGCAGGATCCGGACCTCCGCCGCCCGCACGATCCGGAGGATGCGCCCGCTGTCGTCGCCCATCCCCCGCTCGAAGAGCTCGACGTCATGGAGCGTCCGGGTCGTCGGGTCGGCGTAGCCGATGTTGGTGATGATCGGACCCTTGTGGTACCAGAACGCGCGTCGTTCGAGGTCGAAATCGTTGCGGTCGACCCGGGCCTCGGCGAGTCGCGTCCGGGTCGCTCGAAGCACGATGGATTCGTGGACGAGGGCGTCTGCGACCGACAGGACCCCGGCGGCGAGCAGGACCGGCAGGATCACGCGCGCGAGTCGGATCCCGTTGGCCTGGATCGCGATCCCCTCGAGCCGGCGGCCGGCGAGGGCGAAGGTCAGGAACGACGCAATGAAGCTCGCCACCGGGAGCAGGTCGGCGAGGTAGGTCGTCGCCAGGCGGAGCCAGAGATACTCGACCACCCGGGCAAAGGGACCAGAGGGTCCAGAGGGACCCGAGGAGCCAGAGGGGACCGTCGGGCCAGAGGGGCCATTGGGAAGAAGAGAGGCGCCCGGGGCCGCCTGGGCGGGCGGGGCGGCTGCGAGCTCCTCGAGACCGAGGACGAGCTCGACGGTCGCCAGGATCGCGAAGCCGGCGACGACGACGATCAGGAACAGGCCGAGGAAGCGCGCGACGAAGTAGTGCGAGAGAATCCGCACCGGGCCAGTCTAGCGGACGGGGACATCGATTGGAGATCTTTCGCGGCGTTTCGGAGCTCGGGCGGTCGTTCCGGCGTCCGGTCCTGACCATCGGCAACTTCGACGGGGTGCACGTCGGACACCAGGCGATCCTGCGCCAGATCATCGACCGCGCCCGGGCCCTCGACGGCGAGTCCGTCCTTTATACGTTCGAGCCCCATCCGCGCCGGGTCCTTCAGTCCGAGAAGGCGCTCCGCCTGCTCGAGACCTTCGAACAGAAGATGGAGACCCTGGCGGATCTCGGCCTCGATGCCGTCATCGCCGAGCCCTTCGATCAGGCTTTTGCCCGGGTCGAACCCGAGGAATTCATCGAGGACTACGTCCATGCACGGGTCCGACCCGTCGAGGTCTACGTCGGGTACGACTTCCATTTCGGCCGCGACCGCGTCGGGTCGATGCGGCTCCTGACCGAGCGCGGGCCTCATCTCGGCTTCTCCGTGACCGTCGTCCCCGAGGTCCTCGTCGAGGGTCGCGACGTCAATTCGACCCGGATCCGACAGCGCCTCGCGGAGGGCGAGGTCGAGGAAGCCGCCCTCCTGCTCGGCCGCCCCTTCTGGGTCCGCGGCGAGGTCACGGTCGGGGACCGCCGGGGGCGAACGCTGGGATTCCCGACCGCGAACCTGGCGCCCGAGACCGAGATCCTCCCGGCTCCGGGCGTCTACTACGGGCATCTCCGGCGCCTCGACGAGGGCCGCCGCGGCCCGCTCCACCCGGCGGTGACCAACGTCGGCTACCGCCCGACGTTTCGCGACGGGCGGGATCTCGTGGCCGAGGCCCACCTGATCGACTACTCCGGCGACCTCTACGGCCTCGAAGTCGACCTCAGCTTCGAGGGCCGATTGCGGGGCGAGACCCGCTTCGAATCGGTCGAAGCCCTGCGCGATCAGATCGCGCGAGACGTCGCAGCGGCCCGGCAACGCCTGGGGCTCTGAGCCCGGCGTCCGATTCCCGTCCCATGGCAACGTTTCATCCTGCATGCGTGCGTGCTGCGCGGACTTGCGCATGCCGTTCGAAACGGCGCCCGTGAAAGGGATCACGCGGCGCACGCCCGCGTCGTGCCGGCCGCGATCAACCTGCGCCCGACTGTAAAGCTCGCTCCTGCCGCCGCCGATAACTCGGCGAGTTTGCGTTCCTTTTGCCGCGTGGGCGGGGACGCGAAGAGCCCGTCGGAAGGCCGTCGTCCGAAACGGGCGGGTCGAGTCGGGCGGGGGAGGGGCTTCGTTGAACGAGCGCATCGGTGAGCTCTTAGTCAAAGAGAATCTTCTCTCGTCCGAGCAGTTGAGCAAGGCGCGAGAGGAGGCTGCTGCGCAGGGCCGACGCCTGGGCGCACAGATCACGGCCCTCGGCTTCATGGACGAGAACGAGCTCTCCGAGTTCGTCGCGAAGCAGTACGGCGTCCCCTCGATCAACCTCTCGGACTTCACGATCGAGCCCGAAGTCCTGGCCCTGATCCCCGAGGACGTCGCCACGAAGCACAACGTCGTGCCCGTCAATCGCGCCGGCTCGACGCTCATCCTCGCGACCGCCGACCCCTCGAACATCTTCGCCCTCGACGACATCAAGTTCCTCACCGGCTACAACATCCAGCCCGTCGTCGCCTCCGAACAATCGATCCGGGCCGCGATCGAGACCTACTACGCCGAGCCCGAAGAAGACATCCTCGACGACGTGATGGCGGGCTTCGACGACGCCGGAATCGACTTCGTCGCCGGCGAGGACGAAGAAGACGCCCGCAAGATGGCCAAGGAGGCGGAGGACGCCCCGGTCGTCAAGCTCGTCAACCTGATCCTGACGGATGCCATCAAGAAGAACGCCTCCGACATCCACATCGAGCCCTACGAGAAGTCGTTCCGCGTCCGGTACCGGATCGACGGTCTGCTCTACGAGGTCATGAAGCCGCCTCTCAAGCTGAAGAACGCGCTGACCTCCCGCCTCAAGATCATGTCGGAGCTCGACATCGCGGAGCGCCGCCTGCCGCAGGACGGACGCATCAAGCTGAAGCTCGGCAAGGGCCGCGAGATGGACTTCCGCGTCTCGGTCCTCCCGACGCTCTTCGGCGAGAAGGTCGTCCTCCGACTCCTCGACAAGGGCAACCTGCAGCTCGACATGACGAAGCTCGGCTTCGAGCAGAACCAGCTCGACGACTTCCAGCACTCGATCCACCAGCCCTTCGGCATGGTCCTCGTGACGGGGCCGACCGGTTCGGGCAAGACGACGACGCTCTACTCCGCCCTCTCGGAGCTGAACAAGACGAGCGAGAACCTGTCGACCGCCGAGGATCCGGTCGAATTCAATCTCGCCGGCATCAACCAGGTCCAGATGCACGAGGACATCGGGCTCAACTTCGCAGCCTGTCTCCGCTCCTTCCTGCGCCAGGACCCGGACATCATCATGGTCGGCGAGATCCGCGACTTCGAGACCGCGGAAATCGCCGTCAAGGCCGCCCTCACGGGCCACATGGTGCTCTCGACGCTGCATACCAACGACGCTCCGTCGACCATCAACCGGCTCCTCAACATGGGCATCGAGCCCTTCCTCGTCGCCTCCGCCGTGAACTGCATCGTCGCCCAGCGTCTCGCGCGCCGGATCTGCAGCCAGTGCGTCGCGGACGATCCGGACGTCGAACGCCAGCAGGTGATCGATGCGGGGCTCAGCGAGGAGGAGGCCCGCAACTACAAGCCCAAGCGGGGCCGCGGCTGCGGCAACTGCTCGGACACGGGCTTCAAGGGCCGGGTCGCCATCTACGAAGTGATGGTGATGACGGATCAGCTGAAGGAGTTCGTGCTGAACGGCGCGTCGGGCACGGAGATCAAGCGCGAGGCGATCCGGGGCGGGATGTGCACCCTGCGTCGGAGCGCGCTCAACAAGATGCTCGAGGGCGTCACGACGCTCTCGGAAGTGTTCCGCGTCAGCACCTCGGATTCCGTCTAGGCGCAAGGCGACAGGGGAAGGGGCAAGAGCTTGGCCAACATGCACCAATTGCTGAAGGCGATGATCGAGAAGGGCGCTTCCGACCTTCACATCACGACCGGATCGCCGCCGCAGCTGCGCATCGACGGGAAGCTCGTCCCGTTGAAGATGCCGCCGATGTCGCCTCAGGAGACGAAGCAGCTCTGCTACTCCGTCCTGACCGACGCCCAGAAGCACAAATTCGAGGAGACCAACGAGCTCGACCTCTCGTTCAGCGTCCAGAAGCTCTCGCGCTTCCGCGGGAACGTCTTCGTGCAGCGCGGCAACGTC
>JBIPOQ010000563.1:0-2814 GCA_044379055.1 Myxococcota bacterium | reverse complement strand
CCGGATCGTGTCGCCGAGCCCGTCCTCGAGAAGCGCCCCGATCCCGATCGCGCTCTTGATCCGGCCGTCCTCGCTGTCGCCCGCCTCGGTGACCCCGACGTGGAAGGGGTACGAGGGCTCGCCGGGAGCACGCTCCTCGAGGCGCGCCGCGAGCAGGCGATAAGCGGCGATCGCGACCTGGGTATTGGACGACTTCATCGAGAAGACGACGTCCCGGAAGCCCTCGCCTTCGCAGACGTCGAGGAACTCGAGGGCGCTCTCGACCATGCCCTGGGGCGTATCGCCGAAGCGGTTCATGATGCGGTCGGAGAGCGAGCCGTGGTTCGTACCGATCCGCAGGGCGACGCCGTTCTGCTTGCAGCGGAGCACGAGCGGCCGGAAGCGTGCGGCGACCCGTTCAAGCTCGTCGGCGTACTCGCGATCGTCGTACTCGCGGACCTCGAAGCGCTTCTTGTCGGCGTAATTGCCCGGATTGATCCGGACCTTCTCGACGATCTCCGCCGCGATCATCGCGGCGTTGGGCGTGAAGTGGATGTCGGCGACGAGGGGCACGTAGACGCCGCGCGCCGCGAGCGACCGCTTGATCTCGCGCAGGTTCTCCGCGTCGCGGATCGAAGGCGCGGTGATGCGGACGACCTCGCAGCCCGCCTCCGCGAGGCGCACCGTCTGCTCGACGGTCGCCTGCGTGTCGAGCGTGTTGGTGTTCGTCATCGACTGGATGCGGATCGGCTCGTCGCCCCCGACCCGGACCGACCCGACCGAGACGACGCGCGTCCGTCGACGAACGGGCCGGAACGGATCGAAGGGGATCCGCGGCCCCGCTCCCGAACTCCGCCCCGCGCCCGCCATCAGCCGCCCACCAGCCGGTCGAAGAGCGCGAGCGCCTCGGCGATCCGGCTCGGGTCCTTGCCGCCGGCCTGGGCGAAATCGGGCTTGCCGCCGCCCGACCCGCCGACGACCCCGGCGACCTCGCGGATCAGCGCACCGGCCTGGAGCCGATCGGTCAGATCCTTCGTGACCCCGATGGCGAGCAGGACCTTGTCCTCGGCCCCCGCCGCGAGACACACGACGCCGCTGCCGAGCCGGTTGCGCAGATCGTCGAGGATCATCCGCATCGCCTTGGCGTCGACGTCCTCGAGCTGCCCCGAGATCGAGCGTGCGCCCTCGATCGAGGCGATGGGCCGCGCGCTGGCGAAGAGATCCGTCGCGCCCCCGCCCTGCTTCTTGAAGCGCAGCTCCTCGATCTGCTTCTGGGCTTCCTTGCGCTCGTCGAGGAGCTTGCCGACCCGGGTCGGCAGCTCCGCCAGCGGGACCTTGAGCCGCTCGGCGGCCTCCTGTGCAAGACGCTCCTGGGCCCGGATGTGCCGAAGGGCGCCCAGGCCGGTCAGCGCCTCGATGCGGCGGATGCCCGCGGCGATGCCGGACTCGGAGACGATCTTCAGCAGGCCGATGTCGCCGGTCGCGCGGGCGTGGGTACCGCCGCAGAGCTCGGTGCTGCAGTCGCCGAAGGAGACGACGCGGACCTCGTCGCCGTACTTCTCGTCGAAGATGGCGATGGCGCCTTTCGCGATCGCGGACTTGTAGTCCATCTCGCGGGTCTGGCCGGGCTGGTTCTCCTCGATCCAGCGGTTCACGCGATCCTCGATCGCCTCGAGCTCGGCGCGCGCGAGCGGCGCGTCGTGGGTGAAGTCGAAGCGCAGTCGCTCCGGACCGACGAGGGAGCCCTTCTGCATCGCCTGGCTGCCGAGAACCTCGCGCAGGGCGGCGTGGAGCAGATGGGTCCCCGAGTGGTTCCGCACCGTCGCCTGGCGCGATTCGGCGTCGACCACGAGCCGGGCGTCCTGGTCGACCTGGATCTGTCCCTTCCGCACGACACCGACATGCACGAAGAGGCCCGCGACGGGCTTCTGCACGTCGACGATCTCGACCTCGCCCGTCGCCGTCGTGACACGGCCGCGGTCGCCCATCTGGCCACCGCTCTCGCCGTAGAAGGGCGTCTCCTCGAAGACGAGCTCGACGGCATCGCCTTCGCCCGCGTCGCCGACGAGCTGTCCGGCGCGCAGGATCGTCGCGAGCTTGGCCTCGAGCGTCAGCGCCTCATAGCCGCGGAAGGTCGTCTGGAGGTCGGAGGCGATGCGGCCGTAGATCTCCTGGATCGCCGTGTCGCCGCTGCCCTTCCAGGAGGCCCGGGCGCGGGTCTTCTGCTCGGTCATCGCCGAATCGAAGCCCGCCTGATCGAGGGTCATCGACTGACCGACGAGGATGTCGGCCGTCAGATCGACGGGAAAGCCGAAGGTGTCGTAGAGCTTGAAGACCGTCGCTCCAGGGAGCTGCGTCGAGCCCTTCGAACGCAGCTCGCCGATCTCGCCCTCGAGCAGCTGGAGCCCCTTCGAGAGGGTCTCGAGGAAGCGCTCCTCCTCGCGGCGGATGCGGTCGGTGATGTAGGCGCGGCGATCGGCGAGCTCGGGGTACGCCTCCTTCATCTGGTCGATCACGCGATCGGCGACCGAGTAGATGAAGGGCGTGTCGCGGCCGAGGAGCTTCCCGTGGCGCGAGGCCCGGCGCAGGATCCGGCGCAGGACGTAGCCGCGGCCGGCATTCGAGGGCAGCACCCCGTCGCCGATCAGGAAGGCGAGCGCCCGGGCGTGGTCCGCGACGACGCGCAGCGACACGTCGGTCTCGGCATGGGACCCGGGCACGACGTTCGCGAGCTCGGCGGCGCGGGCGATCAGCGGGGTGAAGCAGTCGGATTCCCAGCTCGAACGCACGCCCTGCAGCACCGCCGACCAGCGCTCGAGGCCCCCGCCCGTATCG
>JBIPOQ010000562.1:0-2817 GCA_044379055.1 Myxococcota bacterium | reverse complement strand
ATCTTCGACGACGAGACCGGGCTCGCGAACCGAAACCGCATCGGCATGCAGCGGATCGCCTTCGAGACCGACTATCCCCACGCCGACTCGACCTTCCCGAACACCGAGCAGGTCGCGAGCGAGATCTGCGCGAAGGCCGGCCTCGACGAAGCGGAGATCTACGCCCTGCTCCGCGGCAACGCGATCCGCATCTTCAAGCTCGAGCGGTTCGGCATCACGAAGTGAACAGCGACGACTACGAGAAGCTCGGCGCGTTCTTCCTCGGGCGGCCGGTGGACCCGGCGACCGGGAAGGATCTCGATGCGCCGCTCCTCTACGATGCGAAGGACCTGACGACCCATGCCGTGATCCTCGGCATGACGGGCAGCGGGAAGACCGGCCTCGGGATCGGCCTGATCGAAGAGGCGCTGATCGACGGCGTGCCCGTCGTCGCGATCGATCCGAAGGGCGATCTCGGCAATCTGCTGCTGACCTTTCCGAACCTCGCGGCGAACGACTTCCGGCCCTGGATCGACGAGGGCGCCGCGCTGCGCGCCGGCGAGACGCCCGAGGCCTTCGCGGCGAAGACGGCGGAGAGCTGGCGCCGGGGCCTCGCCGATTGGGGACAATCGCCCGAGCGGATCGCGAAGCTCGCGGGCTCGGCCGAGCGCGTCCTCTATACGCCGGGCAGCACGGCGGGCGTTCCGCTCTCGATCCTGCGCGCCCTCGACGCGCCCGCCCCGGCCGTTCTCGAAGACGGCGAGGCCCTGCGCGAGCGCGTGCAGTCCTCGGTGTCCGGCCTGCTCGGGCTGATCGGTGCGGCGGACAAGGACGCGGACCCGATCCAGGGTCGGGAGCACATCCTGCTCTCGAATCTCGTCGACCGCGCTTGGCGCGAAGGCCGCAACCTCGATCTCGCGAGCCTGATCCACCAGATCCAGAAGCCGCCGATCGAACGGGTCGGCGTCTTCGAGCTCGAGACCTTCTTCCCCGCCGCCGAGCGCGGGGCCCTCGCGATGCGCCTCAACAACCTGCTCGCCTCGCCGGGCTTCGCCGCCTGGCTCGAGGGCGAGCCCCTCGACATCACGCGCATGCTGCGCGCGGCGGACGGCCGCCCGCGGCTCTCGATCATCTCGATCGCGCATCTCTCGGACGCCGAGCGCATGTTCGTCGTGACGCTCCTGCTCGGCCAGCTCGTCGCCTGGATGCGCACGCAATCGGGCAGTCAGTCCCTGCGCGCGATGCTCTACATGGACGAGGTCTTCGGGTTCTTTCCGCCGACGGCGAATCCGCCGAGCAAGCTCCCGATGCTGACGCTGCTGAAGCAGGCGCGCGCGTTCGGGCTCGGCTGCGTGCTCTCGACCCAGAATCCCGTCGACCTCGACTACAAGGGCCTCTCGAATTGCGGAACCTGGTTCCTCGGCCGTCTCCAGACCGAGCGCGACAAGGCCCGCGTCCTCGACGGCCTCGAGAGCGTCGCGACCAGTGGTCGCCCGGGCTTCGACCGCGCGACCCTCGACCGGACGCTCTCGAGCCTCGACAAGCGCGTCTTCCTGATGAACGACGTCCACGAAGACGCGCCGGTCCTGATGCGGACCCGCTGGACGCTCTCCTATCTCGCCGGGCCGCTCTCACGGGCGCAGATCAAGCAGCTCGCCCGCCCCGACGCGGCGTCGGGCCCGATCGCCGGTGCTGCCCCGGCGACCGCGCCGGAGATTTCCCCGACCGCAGGGACATCCGCGACGACCCCTGCGCCCCGCCCCGTCCTGCCGTCCGAGGCCAATGAGCGCTTCCTTCCGCGGACCGGCGCCGTCGCCGCATCGGACCGCCTGGTCTATCGCCCCGCGCTCGTCGGTGTCGTCTCGGTCCACTATGCGAACGCGCAGGCGGGCATCGATACCTGGGCGAAGCGCGTGCTCTGGGCGCCCCTCGAAAGCGCGCTCGACGGCTCGCCCTGGGACACGGCGCGGGAGCTGACGAGCGTTCCCGAGCTCGGTCCCGAGCTGGATCCGCGCGCACGATTCGCCCCGCTGCCCGCCGCCGCCGAGCGCAAGGCGAGCTACGCGCAATGGTCGAAGCAGCTGGCGACGGTCGTGTACCGCGACCATCCGCTGCTCCTGCTCCGGTCGAAGAGCCCGAAGCTCGTGTCGACGCTCGGCGAGGACGAGGGGTCGTTCCGCGGCCGCCTCGCCGACCTCGTCCGCGAGGAGCGCGACCGCGCGATCGAGAAGCTGCGCCAGAAATACGCGCCGAAGCTCGCCGCGCTCTCGGACCGCATCGACCGCGCGCGGGAGAAGGTCGACCGCGAGACCGAGCAGTACGCGGACAAACGCAATCAGGCGGCGCTCTCTCTCGGCGCGAGCGTGATCGGGGCGCTCTTCGGTCGCAAGCTCGCGAGCGCGACGAACGTCTCGCGCGCCGCGAGCTCGATCCGGGGAGCGAGTCGCGCGGCGCAGGAGCGCGGCGACATCGCCCGCGCCGAGGACCGCGTCGACGCCGTCGAGCAGCAGCTCGCCGATCTCGAGGCCGAGCTGAAGAGCGAGCTCGCCGCCGCCGAGCAGGCCGCCTCCGCCCGATCCCTCGAGATCGAGCCCCTACGCATCGCGCCCATGAAGAGCGACCTCGCCGTCGAGACCCTCGCCCTCGCCTGGGCCCCGGCCGAGCAGACGCCGGACGGGGCGCTTCGCTGGCTCTGCAGCGGGCTCGACTAGCGCCTAGCTCGGCCAGTAGCCCCGGGACGCCTCGAGGAGCTCGCGCGCGACCTCCTCGACCGGTCGCTCGCGATCGGCGGCGGAGAGGTGCTCGAGGCCGACGGGACCGGTGAAGCCCGTCGCGGTC
>JBIPOQ010000560.1:0-2822 GCA_044379055.1 Myxococcota bacterium | reverse complement strand
GAAGGGAGGGCCCCGCAAGCGCCGCCGATCGTAGCGGATCGTCTTCGCGCGGCGACACGCGTCGGGCGCGGATCGATGTCCCGGTTCCGTCCGAGAGCGCGTCCCTCTGGTCAGGAAAGGCACCACGCGCGATGATTGCGCCGAGGCAGGGAAGGCGTCGACGGCCGGGCGAGTCGCCTCGGCCGGTTCTCGCCGAGGTTAGCTCGATGCGCGACACGGTCTTCATCCACTCCAATCAGAAGCAACGTCTCGGCGCCCTCGTTTCGGCCTACTCACTCCGGTCCCGCTCCGCGGCCCCGGACGATTTCGACGTGCGAATCCTATGGGCTGAAGACTTCGCCTTCCTCGCGAAACGGGATGGCCAGACCTACCTCCGCGAGGGTCGCGAGGCGGTGTGGAGCGGCGAGGATCTGCAGTCGTTCACGCCGATCCGCTTCGAGGTCCCGCACGCCATGGGCCATTCGGGCCGAGCGATCGTCATCGATCCGGACGTCTTCGCGGTGGGCGACGTCCGAGAGCTCCTCCAGCGCGACATGGGGGGGCGCTCCATCCTGGCGAAACGCATGCCCGCCGAGGGCCGGAAGCCGATGCACTGGGCCTCGAGCGTCATGCTGCTCGACTGCGCGCGGCTCTCCCATTGGCGATGCGAGGAGGATTTCGGTCGGCTCTTCGCCTTCGAACGCGACTACGTCGATTGGATGTGGCTCATGCTCGAGCCCGCGGAGTCGGTCGGTCCGCTCGAGGAGGCGTGGAACCATTTCGACACGCTCGACGCCTCGACGAAGCTCCTGCACAACACCCATCGGCGGACGCAGCCCTGGAAGACCGGTCTTCCCGCCGACTTCACGCCGCATGGCTGGCAGGCCGAGGCGTCGGGGCCATCGCTCGTCGCCCGCGCGTTCGCACGACTGAAGGGCACGCAGGGGAGTCCGCGTGGCTACTACAAGCGCCATCCCGATCCCGCGCAGGAGCGCTTCTTCTTCTCCCTGCTCCGCGAGTGCCTGGCCGAAGGCGTGATCCCGCGCTCCGTCGTCGAGGAAGAGATCGACAGGCGCCACGTCCGGCGCGACGCGTTCGCCCTGGTCGAGTCCGCTCGGGGGCCGTGGGTCGACGGGGCTCAGTCTTCGGCGATCTGATCCTCGGCGCCTCGGTCGTCGGGCGCGCCGACGCGCCGGCGGCGCGCCATCTCCCGCAGGCCCGAGGCGATCAGGACGAGCGCGTCGGCCGTGCCGAAGTAGCCGCGCAGGCGACCGAGCTCCCGTCGCAGCCCCGAGAGCTCGCGGCGACGCGCCAGACGGCGCAGATGCCGCGCGATGTCACGGGCGAGACCGATGCGCAGCTCCGGCTGGGCGACGTACTCGGGGTGTCTTCGGCAGATCTCGATCAGCGCCGGGATGAAGGTGTCGGAGGGCGCGGAGATCGACTCCTTCGTCCAATGCTTCTGCCAGAGCACGGCCGAGGTCGAGGCGCATCGCGCCTTTCGAGTGAGCCGCAGGATCAGATCCATGTCGACGCGCCGACGCAGGGTCTCGTCGAACAGGCCCGCGTCGATCAGGACCTGCCGCCGGGCCGACATCGCCGGCGTCGCCTTCCAGATCCGGCGCGCGAAGACGGCTTCCTTCACGGCGTCGCTGCCGACGAGGTCCGGGTTCTGCCGCGGCGCGTTCTTCCGCCCGAGCGCTGCGGGATACACGACGTCGAACGAATCGAGGAGCACGTCGACGTCGTCGTGCTCGGCGAAGTAGCGGGCGACGAAGCCGAGCTTGTGGGGGAGGAAGTGGTCGTCGCTGTCGAGGAAGGCGATCAGCGGGGCGTTCGCTTCGAGAATGCCGCGATTGCGCGCGGCGCAGACGCCGCGATTCGTGCCCTGGCGCAGGCAGCGGACGCGTCGATCGTCGATCGCCTCGACGATCCGGGCGGTTTCGTCGGAGGAGCCGTCGTCGACGACGACGACCTCGAAGTCGGGGAAGTCCTGGTCGAGCACGCTCTGGACGCAGGCGGCGATCTGCGCGCCGCGGTTGTACGCGGGGATCACGACGCTGATGGCGGGCTCGGAGGGCATCGGGGTCGTTCTGTCTCGGGCCATCCGATCGACCCGGGGCCGAAGGGCCTGGCGCTCGTGCTAGGCGACGGCCGAGGCGGAGCGACGTTCGTCGCCGGTCGCGGCGGTCGCCGGGAGCGGTGTGAAGCTGCGCACGGTGGCGCTGAAGAGCTGGCCGGCGAGCATCGTCGAGTAGAAGCCGACGGCGATCCCCATCGCGAGCGGGCGTTGCCAGCGCGGCAGGTCGACCTGGTCGCTCTTGGTCAGGATTCGCCGGCAGGCTCGCGTGGCCTTCTTGATCGGGATGGAGAAGGCGAGGCCGAGTCGGCCGAGCCGGGAGTGCGTCCCCGTGTGGTACATCTGGAAGTCGCGATCCATCCCCATCGTCCAGGCGCGCCAGACGATGAACGAACCGCCTGGATGCGGCGCATGCACGGTCATCGCCTCGGCGGTCCGCACCCACTTGATGCCGCGCCGATCGAGGTCGCGCAGCCAGAACCCGCACTGCTTCTTGAACGCGCCGGGCAGGTCGGGGAACGGGTTGTTGCGGAAGAAGTCGGTTCGAACGGCGCAATTGTTGACGTGGATCTTGGCGCGCTTGACCGTTCGGGCGCGCTCGCCCCTCAGGTCGAAGATCCACGACAGCGCCATCGCCCGGGACAGCAGATCGTCGTGGCCGAGCACGGTGAAGCCGCCGACCGCCATGACCTCCGGGTCGGCGAACGGCGCGAGGATGGCGTCGAGCCAGCCGGGCTGCGGGCCGGCATCGCTGTCGACCATC
>JBIPOQ010000561.1:0-2822 GCA_044379055.1 Myxococcota bacterium | reverse complement strand
GCCGAAACGGGAGCAGGGGCCGCAGCGGAAGCGGGAGCCGCCATCGGCTCGACGGGCTCCGCAGCAAGGGGAGCCGCGGCCGGGCCGTGCGAAGACGCTTCGACGACCCGATCGACCTCAGGCGCGGTGACGGGCTCCGGGGCGGTCTGCGGCGACGGCGCGGACGCCGTCTGCGCACCCGGCTTCGGCGCGGGCAACGCGGCCTGGCGCCGCAGCCGGCGTCGGCGCAGGCCGACCGCGAGGGCGCCGGAGACCGCGACGGCGAGCCAGCCGAGGGGCCCTGCCCCGAAGAACCCGAGAATCTCGATCAGGATCGTGTCCATGGGAGGCCGAGCTTACCAGCCGGAGCTGGAGTTCGAGAGCCCGCGCAGGAACCGCTACCGCAACACCACCGAGACCAGCTTCGAGACGCCCTTCTGCTCCATGGTCACGCCGTAGAGCATGTCGGCGACCTCGATCGTGCGCTTGTTGTGCGTGATCACCAGGAACTGGCTCTGGGTCGACATCTCCGTGATCAGCTGGTTGAAGCGGCCGACGTTGGCGTCGTCGAGGGCCGCGTCGACCTCGTCGAGCAGGAAGAACGGCGAAGGCCGGACCTGGAACACTGCGACCAGCAGCGCCAAGGCCGTCATCGTCTTCTCGCCGCCCGAGAGCAGGTTCACGTTCTGCAGCCGCTTGCCCGGCGGCATCGCCATGATGTCGACGCCGGCCTCGAGGATGTCCTCGGAGTCCGTCAGCTCGAGGCTCGCCTTGCCGCCGCCGAAGAGCCGCGGGAAGTTCTCGGAGAAATGCTTCGAGACGAGATCGAAGGTCTCGCGGAAGCGCTGGCGGCTCGTCCGGTTGATGCGCGCGATCGCTTCGCGCAGGCTCGCGAGCGTGCCCTCGAGATCGTCCTTCTGCTCGGAGAGGAAGCGCAGGCGCTCGGACAGCTCTTCGTGCTCCTCGATCGCGCCGAGGTTGACGTCGCCGAGGGCGAGCAGCGCCTTGCGCACCTTCTCGGACTCGCGCTGACGCTCCTCGGTCGGGAGCATCGCGAGCTCGAGATTGCGCCGCGCTTCACGCTGGGCCGAGACCGGCGTCATCGCCGCCTCGGCGTCTTCGTCGTCGCCCTCGCTAGCCGAGTCGCGCTCGAGCAGCCGGGCCGCCGCGGCCGCCGCCGCGAGACCCGATTGCGCCCCGTCTCCCTCGCTCGCGAGATCCCCGGATTCGCCCGTCGCCGCCCGGGCATCGGACCCGGAATCGGCTTCACCGGCGAGCTCGGACAAGCTCGGCAGTCGCCAGCTCTCGATCTCGACGGCCCAGCGCTCGCGCACGGTCTCCGCCTGGTGGTCGAGGCGCATGCGCGCTTCAGACAGCTTGAGCTCGGCGTGGCCGGTCTGGTCGCGGGTCTGGGAGAGCTCGCTGCGCAGGGTGCGCAGGGCTTCCTCGATCCGGGAGACCTCAGAAGCCGTCTCCTCGAAGCGGGCTCGCAGCGTTTCGCTCTCCGCTCGCGCGGTCTCCTCGGCCTCGAGCTGCGATGCGAGCCCCTGCTCGGCCTGCTCGATCTCCGCCTGAAGCGCCTCGCGGCGGATCCGGGCGCTCTCGATCTCCTGATGACGCCGCTCGATCCAGCTGCGCGTCTCGCGCTCGGACTGCTCGGCCCGGGTCGCGGTCTCGCGCAGCCGGAGCCGATGGTCGTCGCGGGCCCGATAGGCGACTCGCAGCTCGGCGACCCGGCTCTCGCAGCGCGAGAGCTCGCGGCCTGCGGAGCTGATCTGGAGCCCGATCGCGTCGACGGCACGCTGGCTCTCGTCTCGTTCGAGGCGGCGCTCCCCGAGCTGCTGCGTGATCCGCAGCAGCTCGTCGCCGACGCTCTCCTGCTCGGCCAGCAGGTCGCTGCGCTCGGCGACCCGCGACTCGCGCGCCTCGCCGATGCGCTTCACGCGCTCGGTCGACCGCTCGAGATCCTTCTCGTGGTTCGCGACCGCGAGGGCGGCCGTGTGTTGCCGGTTGCGGAGATTCTCGAGCTCCTCGCTCGCGCGCGCGAGCGCCGTCTCGGCATCGCGATTCGCCGTCCGCGCCTCTTCCGCGAGGCGATCGAGTCGGCCGACCTCGGCCTCGAGCTCCCGGACCTCGCGGGCCCGGGTCAGCATGCCCGAGGCCTTCGACTCGCCGCCGCCCTGGACGACCCCATCGGGCGTCGCCAGATCGCCGGTCGTGGTCACGAAGGTCGCCGGCAATCGGGCCACACCGAAGTGCTGGAAGACGTCCTCGAGGCTCGCCACGAGGTAGACCTCGCCGAGCAGCCGGCGCGCGATGGCCTCGGTTCCGGCCCGCGGTCGCACCCGGGCCAGCAGCGGCTCGCCGAAGGGCACGATGCCCGTCGCGAGATCGCCCGGATGGCCCTGGACGACGAAGACGCCCCGCCCAGCCCCGTCGCCGCGCAGCTTCTCGAGCGCGCGCAGGGCCCCCGCCGACTCCTCGATCACGATCGCCTCGGCCCGCTCCGACAGGACCGCCTCGACGGCCCGCTCGACCTCGGGATCCGCCTCGATCAGCTCGCGGACGAGACCGCGCACTCCGAGCTCGGCCCCCGCCTCCGGCCCCGCCGCCAGCAGATGCCGCGCTCCGGCGCCGATGTCCTGGCGACCCTCGACGACCTCGCGCAGGGAGTCGTAGCGGGCACGCGTGATCTGGGCGGCCCGGGCCGCGACCTGGTCGGCCTCGACGGCTGCGCGCTGGGCGAGCTTCGCCTCTTCGTGCTGGCGCATCGCGGCGAGGAGCTGCTCCTGGAACTGGTCCCGGGAAGCGAGCAGGTTGCGGAGCCCCTCTTCGAGGCTCGA
>JBIPOQ010000559.1:0-2825 GCA_044379055.1 Myxococcota bacterium | reverse complement strand
CCTCGTCGACCGGATGCGCACCGAGGCCTGGTTCTCGACCGTGCTCCCGGTCAACTGGAAGCTCGCGAGCGAGGCCTTCATGGAGGGCTACCACGCGACGCAGACCCACCCCCAGCTCCTCGCCCGCTCGGTGAAGCGCGGCTACGGAGCCGGCACCGACACGGTCGGCTTCACCGACCCCGACGACGTGGTCGGGAGCTCGATCTACTTCATGAAGGTGCTCTCCGAAGGCATGGGCGGCGGGATGATCCACGAGAAGGACATCGCCGTCGCCGAGGACTTGAAGGGGATGGCGCTGCCGTCCGAGCCGATGGAGGCGATCGTCCTCTGGAACACGAAGCTCAACGACGAGATCGTCCGGCGTAGCCGGGCCGCCGGCATCCCCATGCCCGATCTGAACCAGCTCGTCGCGACCGGCCACGTCTCCTCGGTCAACTACTGCTTCCCTCACTATTTCCTGCTGCCCGTCTACGGCAACGCCGCCGCCTATCGCGTCCGGCCGCTCGGCCCCGAGGAAACGCTCTTCGAGATCTGGACGACCACGCTGATGCCGGAGGGCGCGCCGCACGTCTCGCCCCGGGCGCCGACGCGCATGGATTGGGACGATCCGCGCTGGCCCGACGTCGTGCGCCAGGATTTCGCGAACCTGCCGCGGCAGCAGGCGGGCCTCCGGAGCCCGGGCTTCGAGTTCATGCGGCTGTCGGGGGAGGTCGAGGGGCTGATCAGCAACTTCCACCGCGTGATCGACGGCTATCTCGCGGGGCGACCGCATGCGGCGCTGCTGCCGAACGTGCAGAAGGTCTCGGGCGGGATCGACGCCCCGATCCAGTCGATCGAGTGGTAGTAGTCAGGAGGCGGCCGCGAAGCGGACGATCAGCCGGTCGAGCTTGTTCTCCATCACGAACGGAATCCAGCGCGGCTCGTTCGCGACCGTGAGCTCGTCGCAGCGCTCGACGAAGCAGGCGAGCGCCTCCTCGAGGGTCGCCCGAGCCATCGCGTGCCCCAGGCAGAAATGCGCCCCCATGCCGAACGTGAGCGACATGACCGCCGGGTCCCGGCGGAGGTCGAAGCGCTCGGGATCGTCCCAGCGCTCGGGATCCCGGTTCGCGGGGCCGAGCGCGACGGCGATCGGCTCGTCCTTCTCGAACGCGAGGCCGAAGGCCTCCTGCGCGACCGCCGACTTCTGACCGACGTAGATGATCGCGGGGCGGTAGCGGAGGGTCTCCTCGCAGGCGCCGCGCTTCCAGCGTTCCGGATCGCTGCGGAAGAGGGCGGCCTGCTCGGGATGGCGTGCGAGCTCGAGGATCCCGCTCGCGAGCACGCTCGTCGTGCTGGCGCCGGAGCCGAAGATCGTCGAGAAGAGGGTGATGAGCTCGCCGTGGGAGAGCTCGCCCTCGACGTCCTTCGCCTGCACGAGATGGGTGAGGAGGTCGTCGCGGGGCTCTTGTCGGCGCTTTTCGTAGAGGCGGGCGACGTGGTCCATCGACTTCTGGATCGCGTCGTTCGCCGCGGCGCGGAGCTCCGGGGTCACGCGCGGCCCGAAGCAGTCGACGATGTTGACCCGCGACATCGACGCAAAGGAGCTCGAGAGCTCGTCGCCAGTGATCCCGAGGAAGTCCATCATGACCAGACGCGGGAGCGGCGAGGCGTAGTCGCGGTGGACGTCGAGCTCGCCGGTGCCCGTGCCGAGGGCGCGATCGAGGAGCGCGTGGGCGTGCTTGCGGATCAGGGGGCGGAGCCCGTCCATGTTGCGCTTCGAGAGGGCGCTCGTCGCATGGGAGCGGACGCGGCGGTGGTCCTCGCCTTCCTTGACGCCGATCGCGTGGCTGCGCCAGGTATGCAGCGGATCGCCGGGCTTGAAGCCGCGGCGCTCGAGGACCTCGATGCCCTCGGCGATGAAGTCCGTTCCCTTGACCGCCCAGGCGGCGTCCTGCCAGTGGAGCGGGACGACGTGGCCCTCCTCGTTCTGGGCGACCCGGTGCTGCTCGCGCAGGGCGCGCAGGACGGGGTAGGGATCCTGCCAGTAGTCGGGATCCGAGAGCGGGAGGACGGGAATCGAATCACGCATCGGGGGGAGTCCTCGTGCCGGTTCAGGCGGCGAAGCCGAAGGCGCGCCGGGCGTTCTCGACGAGGATCTTCCGCTTCGCCGACTCGCCGAGGCCCGTGCGCTCTTCGATGCGGGCGACGAGGTCGCCGGCGATGGCATCGGGATGGGGATAGTCCGTCGCGAAGACGACCGATTGCTCGCCGCAGAGCGAGACGACGCTCTCGATCGTCCGCTCGCCGGGATCGCAGGAGATCACGCATTGCCGCGCGAAATACTCCGACGGCTTGAGCGGCAGCTTCGGCATCGCCCAGCCCCAGCTCTGCGCGTGGTCGTCCATGCGCTCGAGCCAATGGGGCAGCCAGCCGCAGCCGCTCTCGAGGAAGACGACGCGCAGGCCGGGATGGCGCTCGAGCACGCCGCCCATGATCAGACCGAGGCAGGCGAGCTGCTCTTCGTGGGGATGCGACGCGACGTGGCGGAGCGCGAAGTCCTCGAAGCGGTCGTTGCCGGATTGGGGGACGTGCTGGGTCGTGCCTTCGTGGACGCAGAGCGGGAGGCTCTCGGCCTCGAGGAATTCGTAGAGGGGCGTCCAGTCGCGGTGGAGCAGCGTCCGGCCGTTGATCGGATTCGGTCGCACCATCACGCCGCGGTAGCCGTACTCGCGCACCGCCCGCTTCGTCTCTTCGAGCGCCGCTCGCGGATCGCCCTGCGGCGGGACGGCGACGCCGATCAGGCGCTTCGGATCGGCGCTGCAGAACTCGGCGAGCCAGTCGTCGTA
>JBIPOQ010000085.1:0-10306 GCA_044379055.1 Myxococcota bacterium | reverse complement strand
CGTCGTCGTCCGCGCGGCGACGGTCGCCATGAAGGTCAGCGGGTCGCTCTGGTTGCCGGGCAGGAAATGGTGATGGCCGATCGTCGCCGTGTCGAAGCCCTGCTCCTCGGCGAGGCGCGCGAGGGCGTAGGTCTCCTCGAAGGGATCGCGGCGCTCGGGATGGCGGATGGTCGGCAGGGAGAACGAGAACTTCATCGGGGGTCCATTCACGGGTTTTCCGTTCAGAGCCAGGCGGGACGCGTCCCGATGACCTTCTTCTCGGCGAGCTTCGCGATCTCGGCGTCGTCGAGGCCGAGGATGCCCGACAAGACCTCGTGATTGTGTTGGCCGAGGGTCGGCGCAGGGCGGGCGAAGCGCAGGAAATCGCCGTTCCACGTGAAGGGGAAGCTCAGGTACGGCGTCCAGCCGGCGACCGGGTGCTGCATCCATTGGTGGAACGGGCGCACCTGATGGTGCGGCGTCAGGGCGACGAGCGACGCGTTGCGGACCGGCGCGGCGGGCACACCCGCGGCGATCAGCGTCTCGGCCGCGAGGTCCCGGGGCTGCTCGAGGAAATGGGCGCGCAGTCGGGCGTCGATCGCGTCGTGGTCCGCCTGGCGCCCCGCGGCGTTCGCATAACGCGGGTCGCGCGCCCACTCCGGATCGCCGAGGGCGGCGCGCAGCCGACTCCACTCGGCGTCGGTCTCGACCGAGAGCGCGACCCATTGGTCGTCCTCGCGCGCGCGATAGACGCCTTGCGGCGCGCCGTGCGGCGATCGGTTGCCCTGCCGCTCGAGCAGGACGCCATGCGCCGACCACTCGATGACCTGCTCGGCCGCGGCGTTGAAGGCGGGCTCGATCAGCGGCACCTCGACGAGCTGGCCGCGGCCGGTCCGCTCCGCGTGGTCGAGGGCCAGCATCATCGCGAAGGCCGCGTGCATGCCGCCCAGCGGATCGCAGATGCCGCGCGGGACCATCGGCGGATCGCTCGCGTGGCCGGTGATCCAGGCCATGCCGGAGGCCTGCTCGATCGTCATCGCGAAGCCGGTCCGCTCGCGCCAGGGCCCCGAGAGTCCGAAGGCCGGCATGCGACACATCACCGCCCGCGGATTGAGCGCGTGGACGTCCGCCCAGCCGAGCCCGAAATTCTCCATCACGCGCGGCGCGAAGTTCTCGACGACGAGGTCGGCCCAGCCGACCAGCCGCTTCGCGAGCGCGAGCCCCGCCGGCTGGGTCAGGTCGAGGGTCACGTCGCGCTTGCCGACGATGACCGCGTGGGTCACGGCCGAGAACTCCCAGAGCTCGGGTCGCCGGATCCCGCCCGCGAAGCGCATGCCGTCGGGGCGCTGGATCGATTCGATCTTGATCACGTCGGCCCCGAGCGCGCCGAGCACGCTCGTCGCCACGGGACCCGCCCAGAACGCCGAGAAGTCGGCGACCTTCACCCCTTCGAGCGGGAGCCGTCGCTTGCGCCCCTTGCCCTGACGAACGCGCGGGAGCGGAGGACGCTCGGCGCGCAGCGCCGCCCCGTGCTCGTCGAGTCGCGGCGCGCGCGCGAAGGGCCGCGCGGGGATCTCGGAGAGCGAATACGGGACCCGCGGCTGCTTGAAGCCATGGGGGCTGTCGACGAAGACGCCGCGCTCGGCGAAATGATCGACCTCGAGGACCGTCGCGCCGTTGCCGACGGGGCTCACCGGGATCCGCATCGCGCTCGCGAGCTCGAGGATGTCGGCGACGCTGTTCTTCTCCGTGTACTCGCGGATCTTCGCCCAGATCGCGTCGCGGGCGGCCATGCGCGCCTCGGCGAACATCATCTCGGGCGCGGCGAGCTCGGGCGCGCCGATCAGGCTGCAGAAGTCGCTGTACTGCTGACTCGTGATCGTGCAGAAGCCGACCCAGCCATCGCGCGCCGGCTCGATCGACGGGATCTCGAAGCTCCGCCCGACGAGGCGACCCGGATCGAAGGCCGCGAAGAGCTGTCGGAAGGTCTGGAACGAGAGGATCATCGACTCGTAGCGGGAGACGTCGACGTGGACGCCCTGCCCCGAGGCGCGGGCCTGGAAGATCGCGCCGAGACCGCCGACCGCGGCGAAGGACGCTGTGACGTATTCGCCGAGTCGACCGCCTGCGGTGACGGGCTCTTCGCCGGGGATGCCGCGGGCGTCGGTGGAGCCGACCTGGGCCTGCAGCGTGAACTCGTTGGCGACCCGCTCGCTCCACGGCCCGCCGCGCCCGAAATGCGACAGCGAAAGCAGCGAGAGGCGTCGATCGATCGCCTGCAGCGCATCGAGCCCGAAGCCCATCGCCTCGATCCGACCGGGACCGAAGTCCTCGACGAGCAGCTCCGCGCCGACGAGTAGCGAGCGCAGCTGCTTGCGCCCCGCGTCGGTCTCGAGATCGACGACGACGCTCCGCTTGCCCGCGTTCAGGAACGAGAAGAGCAGCCCGCAGCCGTCCTCCGGAATCGGACGACCCGTCGCGGACCAGTGCCGGAGCGGATCCCCCGACGGCGGCTCGACCTTCACGACCTCGGCGCCCGCGTCGACGAAGAGCTTCGTGCAGTAGGGGCCCGCGAGACCGGTCGTGAGATCGACGACCCGCAGGCCTTCGAGCACGCGTCGGTCCGGCCCGGCCGCCGATCCCCCGCCCGAGCGCGCGCGGGCGCTCTTCGTCGAGCGCGCCTTCGCGCTTCGCGTCGAGCTCTTCCTGGAGCTCTTCCTGGAACTCTTCTCGAGATTCTTCTTCGAGCTCTTCTTCGAGCTCCCGGTCGCCTTCTTCGTCGATCGCGTCGGCACTGCGACCTCCCCGTCCGAGACATGCCGCCTCAGCATATCCCGGTCCGGGGTCGCGTCGCACCGTCGATCGAAGGCCCCCTCTGGCGGCCTTCAGGCCTTCGCCGCCCCGATCCGGTAGCGGATCGGGAGATGCTTGATGCCCGGAACCAGATTCGATGCCGTCCTTTCGGTCTTCCCGGTCCGTTCGATCTTCTCGATCCGGCCCGTGAGCTCGCGGAAGAGCGTCCCGCTCGTCATGCGCGCGAGATTGGCGCCGAGGCAGTAGTGCTCCCCGATGCCGAAGCCGAGATGGCGATTGGGATTGCGGTCGAGCCGTAGCGCGTCCGGCGCCTCGAAGACCTCCTCGTCGCGATTCGCGGAGGCGTAGAAGAGGACGAGATGATCGCCCTTGCGGATCTTCTTGCCGCGCAGGACGTAGTCGGCGGCGGCCGTCCGCATCATGTGGTTGACCGGGGTCACGAAGCGCACGATCTCGTCGATCGCCTTCGGCGTGACCGCCGGATCGCTGCCCCAGCGCGCCAGCTGCTTCGGATCGTCGAGCAGGACGTCGAGGCCGCCGCCGATCGAGCCGCGCGTCGTCTCGTGTCCCGCCGTGAAGGTGATCAGGCAGTAGCCCATGGTCTCCAGGTCTCCCATGGGCTGGCCGTCGATCTTCGCGTTCGCGATCACGCTGGCGAGATCGTCGCGCGGCTGCTTGCGGCGATCGGCGATGACCGTCGAGAAGTAGGTCCAGAAATCCATGAAGAGCGACTTCGTGTGCTCGAAATGGTCGGGGCCGCGCTGGAACTCGGGATCCTCGCTGCCGAAGAGCTCGTTGGTCAGCTTGAGGATGAACGGCTCGTCCGACTCCGGGACGCCGAGGATGCGCGCGATGACCTTCAGCGGATGGATCGAGGCGATGCGCGCGATGAAGTCGCACTCGCCCTCGCGGCCGAGATCGTCGACGAGCTGGCGAGCGGTCTTGTCGATCAAGGGCTGCAGGCTCTGGATCGCGCGCGGCGTGAAGTAGGCGCTGGCGATCTGGCGGAATTTGCGGTGCTCGGGCGGATCCATGTTGATGATGGTCCGAATCGGCGGGGCGGCCTGGGCCTCGAGGGCTGCGCGCCGGGCGATCGTCATGCCCGGTGCGTTGAGGAAGACCTCGGGCAGCTTCGAGACCTCGACGATGTCGGCGTGCCGCGTGATCGCCCAGAAGGGCGGGAATCCAGGCGCCTCGAAGTATTCGACGGGGGCCTCCCGCCGGAGCTTCGCCCATTCGGCATGGGGCAGACCGTTCTGGCCATACGAGCGGGGGTCGACGAGCTTCAGCGGGTCGATGGACGTCAAGGGGGCTCCTTTCGAACGACCGGCCCGGCCCCCGCGCCGCGCAGGGCTACCCCTGCCTCGACGAAGGACCGCGCGCCGCGTCGGATCACGTGGACGAGTCGCGCGAAGGAAAAGCAGGATTCGTGCCCGTGACGAACGATCGTTCAGCGTTCCCCGCGCTCGTATCCCCGTGGCCCCGCGCCTCGCCCCGGCGCGTCTGCGAGGCGCTCGGCCTCATCCGAGGGCGCGACCCGCGCCCGACGCCGGGCCGTCCGGGCACCGCTTCCCGGCGCGAGACCTCGCTCCGCTCGGCCCGGCACCCGCGACCCTCGCTCGGGCGACGCCCCCGCCGTGACGGCACGCCTCGTGCATTTCCCGGTCCACCGGCGCAAACTCGCCGGCCAACATCGAAGGAGCGGGTGTCCACATGGTCGAAACCTGGGTCGTCGTCGCGGACGGAAGTCATTGTCGGATCTTCAGCAGCGACGCAGCTTTGACGAGCCTGACGCCCGTCAAGGAGCTGAAGAACAAGCATCACGGCGGCGAGCATCGCGGCCATTCCGCCAAGGGCCATGACTCGGCCCACCACGCCATCGAGGCGAAATTCGCCGGCGATCTCGCGGACGAGATCACGAAGGCCGTGCAGTCCCACGCGGCGCGCGACGTCCTGCTCGTGGCCCCGAAGCGCTTCCTCGGCGATCTGCTCGCGGCGCTGCCGAAGCCGACGGCGGATCGCGTGACGGGTCGGGTCGCGAAGGACCTGACGACCATCGAGCCCCACGCCCTCGCCGAGCGGCTCCGCGAGGCCCTGAAGGACAACCACGACCTGCACTGAGGCCGGCCCTGCGCTTCCGCGGCGCCGGCTGGCACGGCGCTTGCGCGTCTCCCCTGCGTGCGATTCGACGCCCCCCTCGATCGCCGCTGCGTCCCGCCCGTGCGAGGCGCAGCGTCACGGGATCCGACGCGAATCAGGAAGGCTATTTCTTCGGCCGGCTGCGGGAAGGCATCGACGAAGGGCTCGTGCAGCCCGAGCTCGTGCAGGAGCAGATCGAGCGGCTGCACGTGCGCGCGGATGCGTTCGCGGTCCTGCAGCGCTCGCCCGCCCGGACCAGATCCTGGCGGCGCTGCCCCAGACCGCCTGAGCGCGCTCGCGCGGTCCGCTCAGACCGTCTGGCTGAAGATCGCCGGCTTCTCGCCCGACGCGTCGTCGAGGTAGGCGTCGAAGACCATCGCGATCTGGCGCAGGAAGAGCCGCCCGAGCGGGGTCACGCGCAGGTCGCCCGAGTCCGGCAGCTCGACGAGACCGTCCTCGGCGAAGGGTGCGAGACGCGCCCGTGCCGAGGCGAAGTCCCGCGCGAAATCGCCTCCGAAACGGGACCGATAGGCGCTCGCGCGGATCTCGCCCTGGCACATCACTTCGCGGATCAGCACCCGCCGGCGCTCGTCGTCCGGCGATAGCTGATGGCCCCGTTGCGTCGCGAGCTCGCCACGCGAGACCGCCTCGCTCCAGCCCGCGAGATCCTTGTCGACCTGGACGTAGGTGCCGGGGAGCTCGCTGATGGCGCTCGGCCCGAACGCGAGGACGTCGACGCCGTCCTCCGTCGTGTAGCCCATGAAGTTCCGGCGGAGCGTGCCGGCGTCGAGGGCCCGGGAGAGCTCGTCCCCCGCCTTTGCGAAATGATCCATGCCGACATAGCGGTAGCCGGCCTCGACGAGGCGCCGGATCGCGAGCGACATGATCCGCATGCGCAGGCGCGGGCCAGGCAGATCGCCCCGCTCGAAGCCTCGCTGCTGCTTCGCGATCCAGGTGACGTGGGCGTAGGCGTAGAGCGCCAGGCGGTCGGGCTCGAGGGAGAGGACCGCGTCGAGGGTCCGGCCGAAGGAAGCCTCGGTCTGGTGGGGCAGCCCGTAGATCAGGTCGAAGCTGACGCGCTCGATCCCGCGCGCGCGGGCCGCGAGCGTGAGCGCGCGGGTCTGCTCGAAGGGCTGGATGCGATGGATCGCGGCCTGGGTCGCCGGCTCGGTGTCCTGGACGCCGAGGGAGATCCGATTGAAGCCACAATCGGCGAGCGCGGCGACGTGGTCGTCGCGGGTGACCCGGGGATCGACCTCGATCGAGACCTCCGCGCCGTCGGTGAGGGGGAACCGATCGGTCGTGCTCCGGAAGAGCCGTTCGATCTGACGCGGCTCGAGATGGGTCGGCGTCCCGCCGCCCCAGTGGAGCTGGACGCAGCGGGGATCGTGGGTCATGGCCGCGCGCGTCGTATCGAGCTCCCGCTCGATCGCGTCGAGAAAACGGGCGGGGAGCGTGGCGTCGCGGGTGATCACGCGATTGCAGGCGCAGAAATGACAGAGGCTGCGACAGAACGGGATGTGGGTATAGATCGAGATCTCGCCGCGGGCGCCCGCGGCGGCGAGGGCCCGCCGGTGGTCGGCGACCGGGAACCCGTCCTGCCAGACGGGTACGGTCGGATAGCTCGTGTAGCGCGGTCCCGCGCCGACATAACGCGGCAGGATCTGCTCCGCGACGTCGAGATCCCGCTCCGACAGGCCCGCCTGCATGCTCTCGCTCCCCCGCCCTTCCGTTTCGCCCGAGGCCCGCTCGGCCGCGCGACTTCCCAGCGTCCGATTCCGCGTTTGCAACCGGCATACCGGCGTCGCGCCGAGCCTCGCGACCCTGGGCCACGCCCTGCGACAGGACGCCCCGAACCTCACACGACGCCCGGACAGAATGTCCCGCCCGCGACGACCCGAGCGACCGCCCGTGCGGCGATACCGCCTGCGCGCTGCCGGTACACGGTTTGCACTCGAAACCGTCCGTCCCCCGATGCCTTCGCATCGCGCAACCGGAGGTCGAGACATGACGGAGTCCCGAACGGCCTATTCGATCCAGTACTGGCTCGAGTCCTGTCCCCAGGGCTACCTCAAGGGCACCGAGCACGGCCACGAGCGGGGCGCCCGCGAGCCCGACTTCCTGCTCGAGAATCCGGTGCTGCGCGAGGAAGCGATCGGCACCACCGTCCAGCTCGTGGTCGGCGAGCGCGCCGCCCTCGCCGCCTCCTCCGGCCTGATCAACGCGGCGCCCGATGCGGCGAGCAAGACCTTCCTCGCGACCCAGACCCTCGACGAGGCGCGCCATGTCGAGATCTTCACGCAGCGCCTCTTCGATCTCGGCGTCAAGCGCGACGAGCTCGAATCGACGATCGCGCGCTTCGCGAATCCCCATCTCGTGCGGTTCGCGGAGATCCTGCTCGAGAAGGTCGACCAGAAGGACTTCATCGCGGGGGTCGTCGGTCAGAACATCGTGCTCGAGGGTCTCGCCTTCAGCACCTTCGAGATGATGCAGACCGCGAATCGCGACACCAACCCGAAGTTCGCCCGGACCCTGTCGGGCACGATCGCCGACGAGCGCCGCCACGTCGGCTTCGGAGAGAACCGCATCGGCTCGCTCGTCCGCGAGCAGCCCGAGAAGAAGCCCGAGATCGAACGGATGCAGAAGGACATGGCCTACCACATGCTCGCGACCTTCGCGGATCGCTTCCGGGGTCAAGCGAACGCGATGCGCGAGGCGCGCCGCGTCGCCCAGGAGCAGGCCTCCCGCGAGGGCCATGCCGTCCACAGCCACGTCTGGCACGGCACCGACCTCTCGAGCGCCGATCCGGCGGAGCTCGAAGCGGTCCTGGCCGAGACGGTGCTGAAGGAGTTCAAGACCCGACTGTCGCGGATCGGACTCGAATACCAGAGTCCGGAGCGCCCGTAGCTCGCGAAGGGGGACGCGATGTCGGTCGAGGCGGGCGAGCTCCACACGCGCGACCATGCGGCATTCCTCGAGGAGGTCCACTCCTTCGAGTTCTGGTTCCAGTCCGTCGAAGGCTACCTCCACGATCGGCCTTACGGCATCGCCGCAGACACGCCGATGCCCGAGCTCGAGCCCGCGCGGCGGCAGGCCCTCGTCTCGACGCTCTCGACCTACTGCGTCGGCGAAGTCGCGGCCCTCGAGGCCTCGAGCGGCATGATTGCCTTCGCCCCGAACCGCGCGACGAAGATCTATCTCGCGACCCAGGCCGTCGACGAGGCCCGCCACCTCGAGGTCCTGCTCCACCGTCTCCGCGAGCTCGGCGTCGGCGACGCCGAGGCGACCTTCGAGGCCCGCTCCAATCCCAACCTGCTCGCCTTCCGCGATCGGCTGCTGCGCTGCGTCGCGGAGCGCGACTGGCTCGCGTCGGTCTTCGCCCAGAACGTGATCCTCGAGTCGATGGAGTTCGCCGCCTTCCATTCCCACGCGCGCACCGCGGATCCCCGGACCGCACAGATGCTCTCCGGCGTTCTCAAGGACGAACGCCGCCACATCGGCTTCGGCGAAAACGACCTCGGCCGTCATCTGCGCCGGCATCCGGAAGATCGCAAGCGGCTCGCCGCGATCCAGCACGAGCTCGATCCCCTGGTCCTCGCCTGCTTCGAGGACTCGCTCGCTCGACTCGGCATGCCTGCGTCGGAACGCCCCGACGTCGGTCGGCTCTATCTCGAGAGCGTCGCCCGCCTGGGGATCGCGCGATGAAAGAGCCCTCGCTCGGCGCGGTGGACTTCGATCCGGCCGATCCGGCGGATGCGGCCGACGCGGCCGCAGGCGATGGGAACGACAGCCCGAGCGGGGCCGGGCGCTCCGACGACGGGGGCGACGACGCAGACGACGCTGCCCGCCCGCGACGGCGCTTCGAGCTCGCCGACGACACCGGCTTCGACGAGGTCCCCGCGAAGTACCGCCGCTTCTACCGCCGCTGGCGCGGCGCGGGAGACGACCTCGCCCCCAACGAGGTGCTCTGTCCGGTCTGCAAGGTCGTGATCCGATCGGCGCGCGAGCTGCGCCCCGGGGACCGCGTCTACTGCATGCCCTGCATGTCGCGCCTCGAGGTCGTGCGCAGCGAATCGGGGCGGCTCGAGGCGATCGTGCGGTACTGATCCGCCGGGCGGCCGATGGCCGCCGACCGCGGGCACCGGTAGCATCGGCCTGCGCTGCGGCCTGCCCGCGCGCCCCGATCCCCACCAGGAGAAGCCCATGTTCGATCTGAAGATCACCGGCGGAACCCTCGTCGACGGCACCGGCCGCCCCCGCCGGGTCGGCGACATCGCGATCCAGGACGGCCGCATCGCTGCGATCGGTCCCCGCGTCGAAGGCCCCGCCCGCGAGGAGATCGATGCCCGCGGCCTGCTGGTGACCCCGGGCTTCGTCGACATCCATACCCACTACGACGGTCAGGCGACCTGGGACCCGATCCTCGATCCCTCGGCGAGCCACGGCGTCACGACCGTCGTCGCCGGCAACTGCGGCGTCGGCTTCGCCCCGGTCCACCCCGGCGACCACAAGCGCCTCGTCGAGATGATGGAAGGCGTCGAGGACATCCCGGGCACCGCGCTCCACGAAGGCATCCAGTGGGAGTGGGAGACCTTCCCGGAATATCTCGACGCGCTCGGACGCCGGCGTTATGCGATGGACATCGCGGCCTTCATGCCGCACGCGCCGCTGCGCCTCTACGTGATGGGCGATCGCGGCGAGCGCAACGAGCCGGCGACCGCAGCGGACATCGACGCGATGGCGAAGCACGTACGCGAGGCGATCGCCGCCGGCGCGATCGGCTTCTCGACCTCCCGCTCGCTGAACCACAAGACCCTCGACGGCGAGCTCGTCGCCGGGACCTACGCCGGCTTCGAGGAGCTCGCGGGGCTCGCGACGGCGATGTGCGAGGGCGGAGGCGGGCTCTTCGAGGTCGTGCCGTCGGGCGAGACGGGGGCCGACGAGGCGATGATCCTCGGCGAGATCGAGCTGCTCGCGAAGGTCTCGAAGGCGACCGGCGCCGTCACGTCCTTCCTGATGATCCAGTCGAGCGGGGCCCCGGAGCTCTGGAAGAAGCAGCTCGACCTCGTCGCGCGGGCGAACGCCGAGGGCGCGAAGCTCGTGCCCCAGGTCGGCGGCCGCCCCGGCGGCATGCTGATCGGTCTCACGAGCTACCACGGCTTCATGCGACGCCCGACCTTCCGGCGCCTCGAGTCGACGCTCTCGGGCGAGGCGCTCGCCGAGGCCCTGCGCCGGCCGGAGAACAAGGCTGCGATCCTCGCCGAGAAGGACCTGCCGTCGGGGCCTTCGGAGCAGTTCGCGGCGATGACCGAGAACATGGCCTTCCTGTTCCCGATGATGTACCCGCTCGGCGATCCGCCGGACTACGAGCCGA
>JBIPOQ010000558.1:0-2832 GCA_044379055.1 Myxococcota bacterium | reverse complement strand
ACCGGCATGCCGCTTCGCGATCGGTTCAAGGACCTGGATCTCGACCGCATGGGCCTCGTCGAGCTCGCCTGCGAGGAGCGCCACGGATTCGTCTGGGTCGTCCTGCGGCCGGGCCATCCGATCGACGTCGCTGCACATCTCGGCGGGCTCGACGCGGAGATCGCGTCGATCGGGGCCGAGCGGATGACCTATTTCAACGCGCTCCCCGAGGAGCCGCTGGCGACCAACTGGAAATCCGTGACCGAAGGGCTGCTCGAGGGGCTCCACGTCCCCTTCGTCCACGCCGGCACCTTCGCGACGAATCCGCAGGCCCTCGACCTCGACCTCGGCTTCTTCGACGCGGTCGGGCCGCACGTGCGCTGGGTGCTTCCGATGTTCACGCGCGCCGACGTCGCGCGGATCCGGGCGACGCCGGAATCCGAGTGGAAGCCGAACGAGCTGATCGCCTGCGTCTGGTGGATCTCGCCCGGCATGCTCCTCGCGCACGAGTACTACGGCCTGATCTACGCCGATCTCTCCCCGGGCGAGAAGCCGTCCGAGGCCGTGTTCCGCTACGGCTGGATCAGCCCGATCCTCGAGGCGCCGCCCGGACTGCCGTCGCCCGAGGAGATGGCAGCGCGCGCGGCGGTCGCGGTCCGTCAGGACAAGCCGGTCTGGGAGGGCTGTGGTCGCGGGCTCCGCAACGGCGCGCATGGAAACGTCGTGATCGGGAAGAACGAGCCCGGCCTCAAGATGATGCACGAGAGCGTCGCACGGCAGACGGGTTATGCGGGGCTCAGGGTCGCGCGGGGCTGAGCGGCGAAGCCGCTACCCCGCCAGATGCTCGAGCAGGAGCCGATTGACCTCGTCGGCGTGGGTCTCAGGTAGCCAGTGCGGGCCGTCTTCGATGACGACGAAGCGATAGGGCGCGGCGACGTGCTCGGCCGTCCATTCCGCGCCGTCGCGGCCGAGGGCAGGATCGGCGGTGCTCCAGATGAACAGGGTCGGGACCTCGATCTTCGCGGCACTCTGCCCGAGGAAGTCGTAGGCGCGGTACCAGCCGAGCGCGGCGCGCATCGCACCGGGCTCGGTCAGGACGCGGACATGGTCCTCGACGTCATGGCCGGCGAGGCCCGAGGCGTCGAAGGCCATGCGGAGGAACGCCTCGCCCATCGCGGCCTCGGCGCCCGGCTGCTTGAAGCCGGCGATGTAGGTCGAGCGCTCGGGCTGGTCGGTCCGGCTCTCCGGCGCGAGGGCCCGGGCGAAGGCATTCGGGTGGGGCACCGAGACGATCGAGAGCGAGAGCAGGCGCTCGGGATGTCGCGCGGCGACGTGCCAGGCGACGATGGCGCCCCAATCGTGGCCGACGAGGTGGAAGCGGTCGGCGCCGAGGGCGTCGGCCAGGCCGAGGACGTCGGAGACGAGAGGGTCGATGTGATAGGCGTCGTCGGACTCGGGTCGGGCGCCCGGCGAATAGCCGCGCTGGTCGGGGGCGACGGCGTGGTAGCCGGCCGCGCCGAGGGCTTCGAGCTGGGCCTTCCATTCCGCGGAGGATTGCGGGAAGCCGTGGAGGAGGAGGACGAGGGGACCGGTCTTCGGGCCGGCTTCGCGGGCGCGGAACGTGAGGGGGCCGACGGGGATCGAGAGATGGGACATGGGGACGACTCCGTTCAGGCTCCGACGCCTCAATGCTGAGAAACGCACGTAAAGCAGGGCGACCCGGCATCGCCTTCACACCGCGTCTGTTCACAGACGCCCAACGGCCCGGTCGGCAGCAGGCACTGCGCTCCGGCTTCGCGACAGACGGTCGACGCGGACTCCGCCATGAGCCCCGCATCACAGCCCGAAAGCGCAGCGACCGCGACGAATGCAGCCAGGAGCGCCGCTACGCCGCGCTCGCGGTGCGTGGCGATTCCGGCTCCGGTGCGAGATTCGCGCGCCCCGGTCGATCCGCCCCGGCGCGGCCTCATTTCGCCCGCATCGGATTCGCACCCCCGTGCGGGAAATGCGCCCGCATCCCCCCGTCGACGACGAGCGTCTGGCCGGACAGGAACGACGACAGCTTCGAGACGAGGAAGACGAGCGGTCCGGCGATCTCCTCCGGCGCGCCCCAGCGCGCGAGCGGCATGCCGTCGGCGCGGACGACTTCGTCGGGATCGCTGACGCCGCGGGTCTCGAAGCCGGCGACGACGCGCGGCGTTGCGATGCAGTCGGGGGCGACGGCGTTCGTGCGGATGCCGTGGCGGCCCCATTCGTCGGCCATCGAGCGGGCGAGGGCCATGACGCCGGCCTTCGCGGCGCCGTAGGCGGCATGGTTCGGGGCGCCATAGAGGCCGCTGACGGAGGCGACCATCGCGATCCGCCCGGCGACGCCATCCGCGATGAAGCGGCGGGCCGCGGCCTGACCGACGAAGAGATGGTGGTTCAGGTTGCGCTGGAGGTCGTGGTTCCAGGTCGCGAAGTCGTAGTCGAGCAGCGGCGACCAGGCCGCGAAGCCGACGATGTTCACGACGACCTCGAGCCCGCCGAGCGCCGCATGCGCGCCGTCGACGACCGCCGTCGCGCCCTTCGGATCGAGGACGTCGCCGCCGAGCGAGACGGCCTTGCCGCCTTCGGATTGGATTTCGGCGGCGACCTTCGCGGCCGCCGCGGGATCGAGATCGGCGACGGCGACGCAGGCGCCGGCACGGCCGAGCAGGAGTGCCGTCGCGCGTCCGATGCCGGAGGCGCCGCCGATGACGAGAGAGGGGGTGGCCGCGAGGCCCAGCAGATCGGTCATGTCGGTTCGACCTCGTTCGGGTTCGTTGGCGTGCGCATCGCGGAGGCGATCGCGGAGTCGGTGCTCGTTCGGAT
>JBIPOQ010000556.1:0-2834 GCA_044379055.1 Myxococcota bacterium | reverse complement strand
GTCGTCTGGACGACGCGCGAGGGCTGGCCGGTCGGCGTCATGCACATCTACCTCTGGCGCGAGGGCCGCTTCTGGGTGACCTGCACCGCCCGCCGCAAGCGCGTCGCCGCCCTGCGCGCGCGCCCGCAGAGCTGCGTCGTCGTCCCCTTCGCCGACGAGCGGACCGTCACGGCCCGGACCCTCGCGACCGTCCACGCGGCCGGCAGCGCGCCGACCCGCTGGTTCTACCCCGAGCTCGCCCGTCAGGTCCTCGCCGAGCAGCCCGAAGAGGTCCGCCGCGAAGGCATCGAAGGCTTCGTCGCGCGCCTCGAGAGCGACGACCGCGTCGTGATCGAGCTCGTGCCGCAGAAATGGATCACGTTCGACGGACGGAAGGTCAAGGCGCATGCGGCGGGGGCATGGCAGCCCGGCCGCCCCTGGATCGAGCCGTAGACGGGGGCGGGACGAATCGCGATGCTTCCCGACGTCCAACCAGGAGATCCCGAACCATGACAACCTCCCTCTCCGGCCGAACGGCCGTCGTGACCGGCGCCGGCCGTGGCATCGGCCGTGCGACGGCCCACCTCCTCGCGAAGCTGGGGGCCAACGTCGTCGTCAACGATCTCGGCGCCGCCGTGGATGGTCGAGGCGCCGACTCGAGTCCGGCGGAGACGGTGGCGACGGAGATTCGCGAGGTCGGTGGGCGTGCGGTCGCGAACCGGGATTCGGTGACCGACTGGGATGGTGCCGGGCGCATCATCCAGACGGCGATCGACCACTTCGGCAGCGTCGACGTGCTCGTCAACAACGCCGGCGTCAACATCGCGACGCCGATCTGGGAGCTCGATCCCGAACTGTTCGAACGCGTCTGCGACAGCCACGTGAAGGGCACCTACCACTGCACCCGCCACGCGATCCCGCACATGATGGCGAAGCGCTGGGGGCGGATCGTGAATCTCGTCTCGCGCGCGGGGCTGATCGGGATCCCGGCGAACGCCGCCTACGGCGCCGGCAAGGGCGGCGTGTTCGGGTTCACGAACGTGATCGCCCGGGACCTCGCGCCGTACGGGATCTGCGTGAACGCGGTGAACCCGTCGTCGACCGAGACGCGCATGGTCACGACGGCGGTCGAGACCTTCCGCAAGCAGGGAGGCGACGCGGCGGTGCGGGCCGAGAATCTGATGAAGGCGGCACAGCAGCCCGAGGACGTCGCCGTCCTGATCGCGAGTCTCTGCAGCGAGGAGATCGCCGGCATCAACGGCCAGGTCTTCATCGTCGCGAAGGGCGAGATCGGCCTGTTCCAACCGATCTCCGTCGGCCAGTCGAAGAGCAGCGGACGGGGCTGGAGCGTCGACGAGCTCGTGAAGGCGCTGGGCGATTTCGAGCCCTATCCGCTCGACACTCCTTACGGTCGCTGAGCCTCCAGGTTCGGTTCGAGCCGATCGGGGGCGAACGTCCGATGGGGGCCCCTCGAGGGATCCCCAGCGAATCTTCGGTTCGGGTGGACCGTTTCGGGTCGAGAGGGGACACGGGGAGGGGGCGAGGAGTACGCCATGCGCCCGTCCTGTCTCGCTTTTCTCCTGCTCTTCGTCGTTTCGTTCTCCTCGCCGTGCTCGGCATCGACCTTCGGAGCGTGAGTCTTCGCTCCGCCCTCGCCCTCTCGAACGACGGTCGGACGACCATGGGAATCGGGTTCCAGGGGGATGTCCCGGATGTGAGCCATCCCGGGGGCGTGAGGCCGGGCGCCGGCGACCTCGTCTGGGTCGCCGTGATTCCGGAGCCGACGACGGCGCTTCTGCTGGGGCTCGGGCTCGCGTTGGCGGCGGTAGCGAGGCCCCGGCGCGCCTAGCGCGGTGCCCTGCCTGCGGGCGCCGCTCGTGAAGGTCACGACCGACCCAGTGGCGGCCCGTCGGGGGGAGGGCCGCCTCCGCGGCCGTCCCCGTTTCCGACAGGCCGGGCACGAATCGAATAAGTCGGCCTCGGAGATCGCGATCGGGAAGATCGGCGGCGCCGCTGCGACGGGGTCGTTGCTGCGGGGGGATCGGGGGTTCGAGCCGCCGATGGCCCGGACCGTGGCGGTCGACGAGGGGGACCTGGCCTGGGATCCGGACAAGGCCGCTCGTGTGCTTTACCCGTGAGTTCGGGGTTTTTCGGAGAATCGCCGTCAATGCTGGTCCGTTCGACGCTCGCTCGGCTCCTGGGATCGCTCCTCCTCCTCCTCGTCCTCTCGTTCGGCCTCGCGCCCACGGCCCAGGCGCAGTCCTGGCCGCCCTACCTCGAATACGACGTCGTCTTCGACGCGATCGCCCTCCAGGGCCGCGATGCGCGGCTCGTCTGGACGCTCGCAAACGGCGACGGCGTCTCGAATGCCGTCGTCCAGGTCAAGGACTTCACGACGAACGGCACGCCGGGGTCGACCTCGACGACGCGGGGTTATGCGATCGGCGAGCTGCCGGCCTCCGGGATCCTCATGGAGGACCGCCCGGGCACGACGACGGAGTTCGTCCAGACGGGCGTCGTGCTCGGTCCCCGGCTCTCGTTCCGCCTGAAGACGACCAACGTGCCTCCCGGTTCGAACGGAATGCGCGACACCGTGAGCTTTCACGTCCTCACCGCGCAGGCGAACACGCCGCTCGCCGTGACGGCCGATCCGACGCGCGCGAACGCGCTCTTCGTCGTCGAGCTCGGCCACCCCTACGAGGCGCGGGCGCTCACCGTGTACGGGCGTGATCTGTTCCAGTCCGCCTTCAGCTGGACCGCGACCGTGACGCCGGTCCCCGAGCCGCACGGTGCGCTGCCGGCGGCGATCGGTGCGCTGGCCGTGCTCGCGTCGCTCCGCCGGAGGGCCGTCCGAT
>JBIPOQ010000557.1:0-2834 GCA_044379055.1 Myxococcota bacterium | reverse complement strand
GAAGAGACCATTCCCTCGAGCCCGCACGCCCGTCACCTCGGCCTGAACGGCCAGCGACACGCCGGAGCTTCCCATGCCTTGGATGCTCCCGTTGCGCACGGAAGTCCCCGAAATCGTGATCGCCGTAACGTCGACGCCCGTCCCCGCTCCGCCGGGCGCACAGACGAGGGGCGTACCGCTGCAGACGACGGGTCCCCGGATCGCAAAGTTGTTCAGATCGATCCCGACGTCATCGGCGCCGATCTCGATCCCGTTCGTCGCAGCGCTCGCGACGACGAGATCGCTCGTCAGCCGATAGCTGCGGCCCGCGCTGCCGTTGATCGTGACCGGCAGCCCCGGCGTATCCCCCGCGAAGCAGCCCGTCTGGATCGCACAGGTCTGGTTGATCTCGAGGACGCCATCGGAGGCCGAGGCGGGGATCGAGGAGAGCGTCGCCAGGCCGAGCGCTGCCAGCTGGGCGATCCGCATGGGGGAGTGAGGCGTAAGAAGAGACGAAAGAGACGACGAGCTCGTTCGCACAGTCGGTCGCAGGCAGTCCATCGGGCCTCCGGGCGTAGGGGCTTCGCTCGAGGCATCAGCCTACCACGCGCGGCCCGGCCGCTGTCCGCGGATCGTTTCGGATCGGCCGGAAAAGCGGGGCGATCGTGCGCTTCTGCGAGCGTTCTGCCGATCGCGGCACAGGGCCGATCGGCCGGCCCCGTCAGTCCTCGACCTTCGATCCCAGGGCCCGCGCGATGGCACGATAGGCGGCGAGGTTGACGGGAAAGCCGAGATGGCTCGACTCGACGTGCTCGTACCGGACGCCGTGAAGCCCACGGTCTTTGGCTTCGGGGTCCGCCGGTGCCGCGAAGCGCGCGGCCGTCTCGCCGACGATCCCGTCCCGGCGGCTGTAGAGGATCGTGACCGGGGCGATGGGGCCGGTCTCGGCGTGGGGGATGGGGTCGAGCCAGCGGCTGAAATCCTGCGCCTCGACGGGCACGTCGCTCCCGCTGATCCGCCGCATGACCTCCCAGAGCGAGGTCCCGCGCGGATCGCCGAAGGGCGAGCCCAGGGTCACGACCTGCCGGACCGCCTCCGGTGCCTGCCGCGCCGCGTCGAACGCGAAGAGCCCGCCCATGCTCCAGCCGACGAGGCTCGGGCGGCGGCCCGTCCGCGCGCGGATCGCCCGGGCCCGCTCGACGACGCGAGCGCTCTGGACCCGGCGAAAGCGCGCCGCGTCCTCGACCCGCCGGATGCGAAGCTCGCCGCGGTCGAGGTTCAGGCCGAGCGCCGCGGCGTGCGCGTCGTAGCCAAGGCCTGCCAGGAAGCGCCGCAGCGGCCAGAGCCCCGCGTCGCCGGCGCCATAGGCCGGCAGCACGAGGACGGGATGGCCGTCGCCGCGGGGCAGGTCGCGGGCGAGGCCGGGCAGGGCGAAGGCGAGGCGCGTCGCTTCGAGGCCGGCGCGCGGGATCTCGGTGAACGTGTCGAGCAGGGCAGGTCGGGTCGGGACGGCGGACAAGGCTCGGACCTCGCGATCAAGGCGTCTCGCTCCGACGGTAGTTTTTCGGCGAGGGGCTGTCTCGTCTGGGGTAGGCTCGCGCGGTCGATCCCGACTCGCTCGACCAGGGAGATTCCGATGAACGCCGCTTCGACTCCGCCGCCCCGCCTTCCGCGCTTCGGCCTCTACTACGACTTCCGCAATCCGGCCTTCGCCGGCCGCTCTTTCGCGCGTCTCTACGCCGAGACCCTCGAGCAGGCCGCCTGGGCCGAGCGCGCGCTCGGCTTCGGATCGGTCTGGATCTCGGAGCACCACCTCGCGGTCGATGGCTACACGCCGTCGCCGCTGACGCTCGCCGCGGCGATCGCGACGAAGACCGAGCGGATGACGATCGGGACCAGCATCGTCATCCTGCCGCTCCAGCATCCGATCCGCCTCGCGGAAGACGCGCTGACCGTCCACGCGATCTCCGGCGGCCGCTTCAAGCTCGGCGTCGGCCTCGGCTACCGGACCGCCGAGTTCGCAGGCTTCGGCATTCCCTACCGCGAGCGGCGCGGCCGCCTCGAAGAGGGCCTCGCGATCCTGCGTGCTGCCTTCGAAGGCCGGACGTTCAGCCACCGCGGCCGTCATTTCGACCTCGGCGAGGTCACGATCACGCCCCGCCCCGACGCGACGGGCGGCCCCGAGCTCTGGATCGGCGCCCTCTCGCCCGTCGCGATCCGCCGCGGCGCCCAGCTCGGCGACGGCATGCTGCTCGCGATCCCCGATCTCTGGCCGCTGTACAAAGAGGAGTGTCGCGCGGTCGGCCGGACCCCGCGCCTCGCCTGCGGCTACCACTGGATCCTCGGCGACGACCCCGAGGCCGAGCTCGCCGCCGGCGCGCCCTATCTCATGCATCAGGTCAACGAGTACGGCGCCCACGGCGCCTACGGCCCGGCCGAGCAGTGGCGACCGATCACGACGACCGCCGAGCTCTTGAAGCGCAGCCCCTGGCGACTGACCGACGCGGACACCGTCGCGGACGAGATCGTGACCGCCGTGCAGGCCGGCGCCGAGGACGTCCACTTCTGGACGATCTTCCCGGGCGAGCCGATCGAGCGCTCGAACGCGCGGCTCGAGTATTTCAAGAGCCAGGTCGTGCCGCGGGTCGAGAAGCGACTCGGGATCGGCTGAGGCCGAGCGGGTCGAGCCGGCCGAGCGGTTCGAGCGGATCGAGCGCCGAGTCTTCGCTGCGCCTCAGTAGGCGTCGAAGGTCGAGGGCCGCGCGCCGATCGGAACGGCTTCCGGATAGAACGCGCCGAGGGCGTCGCGCAGGCCCGGGTCAGCGATGCGGGCGAGATCGAGCCGGAGATCGGCG
>JBIPOQ010000084.1:0-10319 GCA_044379055.1 Myxococcota bacterium | reverse complement strand
GAGATCGCCGTGTTGAAGCGCATCGCTTCGAGATCGTCGGTCACGCCGGCGATCGTCTGGGCGGTCAGGCGGCGCTGGTCGAGGGTGCCTTCGCCGCCGACGGGGGCGCGGAAGACGTCGCCGTCGGGCGCCTCGTCGTGGAAGAGGCGCCAGGCGCGCTGCAGGAAGCGGTAGATGCCCTGGATGCCTTCGGTCGACCAGGGCGCCGCCTTTTCGAGCGGGCCGATGAACATCTCGTAGAGGCGCATCGAGTCGGCGCCGTGCTCGCGGATGACGTCGTCGGGGTTGACGACGTTGCCCTTGCTCTTCGACATCTTCTCGACGACGCGCTCGAGGGCGATCGACGCGTCTTCGGGATGCACGGGGTTGCCGTTCGCGTCGGTCGCGATCGCCGAGGTCTGGAGCCAGCGCGCCTTGAGCGGCCGTCCGTCCGTCTTCGCGACGGGGCCGTCGTCGGTCTCGCGCACGTCGCTCGACGCATAACGCCGGCGCTTCGCGGGCGCGGCCTCGTCCTTCGGATCGTCGTCGTAGAAGCGGAAGCTCTCGCCGAGGATCATCCCCTGGTTGACGAGCTTCTGGAACGGCTCCTTCGTATGCACGAGGCCGAGGTCGTAGAAGACCTTGTGCCAGAAGCGCGAGTAGAGGAGATGGAGCACGGCGTGCTCCGCGCCGCCGATGTAGAGATCGACGGGCATCCAGTAGCGCTCGGCCTCGAGCGACCAGGGCGCCGAGTCGTTGTCCGGATCGACGAAGCGCAGGAAATACCAGCAGCTCCCGGCCCATTGCGGCATGGTATTCGCGTCGCGCAGGACCTTGCGGCCCGTCGCGTCCGTCGTCTCGATCCATTCCTTGACCCGCGCGAGCGGCGCCTCGAAGCCTTCGCCCTTCGGCTTGAAATCCTCGAGCTCGGGCAGCGTCAGCGGGAGCGCGGACTCGGGGATCAGCTCGACCGTGCCGTCCGGCGCATGAATGACGGGGAAGGGCTCGCCCCAATAGCGCTGGCGGCTGAAGAGCCAGTCCCGGAGCTTGTAGGTCACGGTCCCGCGGCCGAGGCCCTTCTCCTCGAGCCACGCGATCATCTTCCGCTTCGCCGCCTCGGTCTCGAGGCCGTCGAGGAAGCTCGAGCCCGTCGCGCGGCCGCTTCCCGTGTAGGCCGCCTCGGCGACGTTGCCGCCGGCGACGACCTCGACGATCGGGAGTCCGAAGGTCTTCGCGAAGGCCCAGTCGCGCTCGTCGTGGCCGGGGACGGCCATGATCGCGCCGGTGCCGTAGCCGGCGAGGACGTAGTCGGCGATCCAGATCGGGATCTCGCGGCCGTCGGCGGGATTGCGGGCGAGGGCGCCGGTGAAGACGCCGGTCTTCTCGCCGAGCTCGGCCTGGCGCGTCCGCTCGCTCTTGCGGGCGGCGCGTTCGATGTAGGCGTCGACGGCGGGGCGCTGGGCGGGCGTCGTCAGCTGCGCGACGAGCGGATGCTCGGGCGCGAGGACCATGTAGGTCGCGCCGAAGAGCGTATCGGGGCGCGTCGTGAAGACCTCGATCTCGGCGTCCGCAGAGCCCGCGACGGGGAAGCGGACGTGGGCGCCTTCCGAGCGGCCGATCCAGTCGCGCTGCATCTTCTTGATCGGCTCGGGCCAGTCGAGGCCTTCGAGATCCTCGAGCAGCCGGTCCGCATACTGCGTGATGCGCAGCATCCACTGCCGCATCGGCATGCGCACGACCGGGTGGCCCCCGACCTCGCTCTTGCCGTCGATGACCTCTTCGTTCGCGAGCACCGTCCCGAGCGCGGGACACCAGTTGACCGGCACCTCCGCCTGATAGGCGAGCCCCCGCTCGAAGAGCTTGCGGAAGATCCACTGGGTCCACTTCACATAACGCGGATCCGTCGTATCGATCTCGCGCGACCAGTCGTAGCTGAAGCCGAGACTCTTGATCTGGCGCTTGAAGTTCTCGATGTTGCGCCGCGTCGTGTCGCGCGGATGGGTCCCGGTCTTGATCGCGTACTGCTCGGCCGGCAGGCCGAAGGCGTCCCAGCCCATCGGATGGAGGACGTTGAAGCCCTTCATGCGCTTGTAGCGCGCCATGATGTCGGTCGCGGTATAGCCCTCGGGATGGCCGACATGGAGCCCGTCGCCGGACGGGTAGGGGAACATGTCGAGCACGTAGTACTTGGGCTTGGCGGGGTCGAGCGCGGCGCGGAAGGTCGCGTGCGCCTCCCAATACGCCTGCCATCGGGGTTCGATCTGGGAAGGGTCGTAGGCCATGGCGGCGGATTGTCTCGTGGCGGCTGCGGCCAGTCAATGAAGCGGGCAGGGCACGAAATCCCCGGGCTCGGCGGCCCTCCCGCCGCTACGCTGGCGGCATGGAGCTCCCGAGCGACGATGCGCGCAACGACATGACGGTCTTCGTCGTCTCCGACGGGACGGGCGATACCGGGAGCGCGGCCGTGCGGGCCGCGATGATCCAGTTCCGCCACCGCTGGCGCCTGCGCGTCTTCCGCGACACGCGCAGCATCTCCGACGTCGGGCGGGTCGTCGAGCAGGCCGAGCAGGCGAACGCCCTGGTCGTCTTCAGCCTGGTCGAGGGCGAGGTCGTCGCGGCGCTGCTGCGCGAGGCCGATCAGCGCGGCGTCGTCGCCGTCGATCTGCTCGGGCCCCTGATCATGCGGGTCGCCCAGCGCCTCAAGGTCGAGCCGCGCCATCAGCCGGGCCTGCTGCACGGCTTCTCCGACGACTATTTCGACCGCGTCGACGCCGTCGAGTTCGCCGTGCGCCACGACGACGGCGCCAATCTCCGCACGCTCCACGAAGCCGACATCGTCCTGACCGGCGTCTCGCGGACCTCGAAGACGCCGCTCTCGATGTACCTCGCCCAGCGCGGCTACAAGACCGGCAACGTCCCGCTCGTCCCCGGGATCGACCCGCCGAAGGAGCTCTTCGAGCTCGACAAGCGCCGGGTCTTCGGGCTCACGGTCGATCCCGCGACGCTCCTCTCCGTCCGCGCCGCGCGCCTGCGCTCGATGCGCGCCCCGTCGTCGACGGACTACACGAATCCCGACCAGGTCCTGCTCGAGCTCGACCGCGCCCGCAAGCTCTTCCGCCGCCACGGCTGGCAGCAGGTCGACGTCTCCGGCCGCGCCGTCGAGGAGAACGCCTCGAAGATCATCGACGCCTACGAGAGCGCGTTCGGCGAGGGCAGCAGCAGCGGCGACCCGAACCCTTCGAGCGGCTCCTCGACTGGTTCTTCGGGCGCCTGAGCCGCCGCGAGCGCCGTTCGGTCGAGGCATGGGGAGCGCAGGGTCGCGGCCGCTTCCGGATCGACGCAGCCCGCGACGAACGCCCAGGGCGTCCAGACCTCGCAGCCCGCGCTGCGCGCCCGCCCCGCGACCTTGCGGTCGGCGCTGACGACGATCGCCCGGGACGGCGGCGAAGCCCGCCGCGCGCGGCGAACGATCCAGTCGTCCGCGGAGTCGACGAAGACGCTGTGGACCATCGGGCCGCTGCCGCCCGCGGCTCGCGCGGCCGGAACCGCGACGACGGACCAGGCCGGCTGCGAGCCATCGAAGGCGACCCAGATCTCGTCGCGCGCATCCGGCCAGGCGCAGACCTTCGCGAGCAGCTTCTCCCGCGCGTCCCGCCCCCACCAGATCGAGTCGCGCTCCCCGGCGAGCAGGACCGTATGCAGCACGTTGAAGCCGTCGACGAGGAGCATCCGCCGCTCGCTCGCCGCGAGCTCGGCCTCGATCCACGGATCGAGCGGACTACGGCCGGGCTGGGTCATCGGGGGGCTCTCCTCGGGGCGGCGGCCGGCCTGCGCGCCGATCGCGGGCCTCATCGGCCCGTCGCCCGGGTCGCAGCGTATCCCGTCTCGAGGCGGGCGACCTCGACCGCCGCGCCGGTCCCGGCCGCTTCGGCCGCCTCGAGGCGCTCCCCCTCGATCGCCGCCCAGGCGAGGCCGAGCGCCAGCGTCGCCGCGACGGTCAGGAAGACCTCGCGGATCCCCTGCCAGACGCCGGACCAGTCCCGGGCCGGCCGCGCCCTCGCCGCCGGGCTGGCCGCGCTGGCCGGGCTCGACTCGCGCGCTGGGCGCGATCGGCGCGGTCGGCTCGATGCGCAGAGCTGGGTCGTCTCGAGGGGGGCTCGGGTCGTCGTCGGGGCTGCTCGCAGCACGGTCGTCTCCTCTTGTCTGCTCGTCGTCTGTTCTTCGTCGGCTCTTCGTACGCCCAGGGGCGGGAATCCCGCTGGCGAGGATTTCCGGCCGGTTCGTCCGGGTCGGGGACGGGCGATCTGCCCGTGGCCTCGGCGGCAGCGTCGAGGACCGGCGTGACAGCCGCGGTCACGCCGGCCGACCGTCCTGCAAAAGTTGCGCGGGGCAGGGGGCTGACTTATCCAGAGCCGCCATGGCGAAGACGCGAAACGACGCTCGACCCGCCTCGTCCGGCCCGACCGCGGCGACCGGGGCGCGGCCGCTCCAGGTCGGCCTCGTGCAGATGCGCTGCGAGGCGGATCCCGACCGCAACCTCGCGCTCGCGATGGACGGGATCGCGGACGCGGCGCGGCGCGGGGCCGAGGTCGTCTGCCTCCCCGAGCTGTTCCGGACCTTCTACCTCTGCCAGAGCGAGGATGCGCGGCGCTTCGACTGGGCGGAGTCGATTCCGGGGCCCTCGACGGAGGCGCTCGCGAAGCAGGCCGCCGATCTGCGCGTCTCGCTCGTCGTCTCGCTCTTCGAGCGCCGGGCCCCCGGCCTCTACCACAACACCGCCGTCGTCCTCGACGAGGCGGGCCAGCTCGCCGGCCGCTATCGCAAGATGCACATCCCGGACGACCCGCTCTACTACGAGAAGTTCTACTTCACGCCCGGCGATCTCGGCTTCCAGGTCCACGACACGGCCGCCGGCCGCCTCGGCGTCCTCGTCTGCTGGGACCAGTGGTTCCCCGAGGCCGCGCGCGCGACGGCGCTGCTCGGCGCGGACATCCTCTTCTACCCGACCGCGATCGGCTGGCAGTTCGAGGAGGACGCCTCGGTCGACGCCGCCCAGCGCGACGCCTGGCACACGATCCAGCGCGCCCACGCGATCGCGAATGGCCTCTTCGTCGTCGGCGTGAACCGCGTCGGCCACGAAACGCTCGAGGGCGCGAGCGGAACGGGCATCCGATTTTGGGGCAGCTCGTTCGTCGCCGACCCGATGGGACGGATGCTCGCCGTCGCGCCGGATGACGCGGAGGCCGTGCTCGTCGTCGAATGCGATCGCCGCGCCGTCGAGCGCGTGCGCCGCGACTGGCCCTTCCTGCGCGATCGGCGCATCGACGCCTATCAAGGGCTCGCCGATCGCTTCAGCGATGCCGGCGACGCCTTCGATCGCAGCGCGCGCCCGGACGCGCGCGGGCGCGGCGACGACCGCGGCGGGCGAGGGCAGGGTCGAGCATGACGGCGAAGCGTCGCTGGCCCGCCGAGTGGGAGCCGCATCGGGCGACCTGGCTCTCCTGGCCCCGCAATCGCGAGACCTGGCCGACGCGGCTCCATCAGGCGGAGGACGCCTTCTGCGAGATGGTGCGCGCGATCCTGCCCGGCGAAGACGTCGAGATCAACGTCGGCGATCCGGGCCTCGCGGACCATGTCCGGACGCGGCTGCTCGGGGCGGGCATCCGCGATCTCTCCCGCGTCCATCTGCGGGGCATTCCGACCAACGACGCCTGGGTCCGGGACCACGGCGGGATCTTCGTCTTCGAAGAGACCCCGGACGGCCCGCGGCGCGTCCTGCTCGATTTCATCTACGACGCCTGGGGCGGGAAATATCCGCCCTTCGACCGGGACCAGCAGGTCGCGGAGCAGATGGCGCAGGTCGCCCGGGTCCCGCGGATCGCGTTCGACCTCGTGCTCGAGGGGGGCGGGATCGACGGCGACGGCGCCGGGACGATCCTGACGACCGAGTCCTGCCTGCTCAATCCCAACCGCGACCGGCCGGGCCACGACCGCTCGCGGGCCGGGCTCGAGCGCCTGCTCGGCGAGGCGTTCGGGGCCGAGAAGGTCCTCTGGCTCGGCGACGGCATCGAGGGCGACGATACGGACGGCCACGTCGACGACCTGACGCGCTTCGTCGCCGAGGGCCGCGTCGTCACGATCGTCGAGCGCGATCCGTCCGACTCCAACTACCGGGTCTTGAAGGAGAATCGCGAGCGGCTCGAGGGCATGAGCGACGCCCGCGGCCGGCGCCTCGAGGTCATCGAGCTGCCGACGCCGGGGATCGTCCCCGGGCCGGACGGCCGGCTGCCGGCGAGCTACGCCAACTTCTACTTCGCGAACGCGGCGGTCCTGCTCCCGGTCTTCGGCGTCCCCCAGGACCGCGAGGCGATCGCGATCCTCGAGAAGGCGATCCCCGACCGGCCGATCGTCCCGATCCCGGGCAACAACCTCGTCCTCGGACTGGGCGCGGTCCACTGCCTGACCCAGCAGGAGCCGTCGCTCCCCGCCTGATGCGGTCGCGTTCGGGCCGGCCGGGCCTCCAGGGTTCCCTCGATCCGGGCGAAGGCAGACCCCTCGCGCGTGAGGTGGATCCTCCGATCATCTTTCCATCGCAAGTCACTTCGGTTAAAACCCCGTGGCATCGGGGGTCGGGAGGGCGCACGCCGCCCGACGCTTCGCGTGCGCGAAGGCCCTGGAGCGCAGGTCGGTTCGATTCGACGGCGCTGCAGGCGCGGCTAGGGTCCGGTCGTTCGGGACGGTCGCGATCGGTTGCGTAGGGAAACGGGACTCGGATCGGCGTGGCCGATCCGGGGCATCTTGCGGGAAGAGGGGTTGACCCATGAATGTGTTCCGACATGACATCGTCATCGTCGGTGGAGGCGGCGCGGGGCTCCGGGCGGCAATCGAAGCCGCCGAGAACCATCCGAACGCCTCGATCGCGCTCGTCTCCAAGGTCTATCCGATGCGGAGCCATACCGTTTCGGCCGAGGGCGGCGCGGCCGCGGTCGCGCGCGACGACGACAACCTCGAGCTGCACGGCTTCGATACCGTCAAGGGCTCCGACTTCCTCGGCGACCAGGACGCGATCGTCTACTTCGTCGAGCAGGCGCCGAAGGAGCTCGCGCTGCTCGAGAACTGGGGCTGCCCGTTCTCGCGCAACGAGGACGGCACCGTCGCGACCCGCGCCTTCGGCGGCATGACGACGAAGCGGACCTGGTACGCGGCCGACAAGATCGGCTTCCACATGCTCCACGCGCTCTTCCAGCACTCGATGCGCTTCAAGAACATCGTGCGCTACGACGAGTACTTCGTCTCGAAGCTGCTCGTCGACGGCGGCGCCTGCCGCGGCGTCGCGGCGCTGGACATCCGGACGGGCGAGTACAACGCGATCCTCGGTCGCGGCATCATCCTGACGACCGGCGGCGGCGGCAAGATCTTCCCGTTCACGACGAACGGCACGATCAAGACCGCCGACGGCATGGCGCTCGCCTATCGCGCGGGCGTCCCGCTCAAGGACATGGAGTTCGTCCAGTACCACCCGACGGGCCTCCCCGGAACGGGCATCCTCATCACCGAGGCGACCCGAGGCGAGGGCGGCTACCTCAAGAACAACAAGGGCGAGCGCTTCCTCGTCGACTACGACTACGGCGTCGGCAAGAAGGCGGAGCTCGGTCCGCGCGACATGATCTCCCGCGCCATCGTGCAGGAGATCGAGGCGGGCCGCGGGTTCTCGGGGCCGTACGGCTCGTACGTCCATCTCGACCTGACCCATCTCGGCGCGGACGTCATCAACTTCAAGCTGCCCTTCGTCCGCGAGCTGGCGAAGACCTACGTCGGCGTCGATCCCGTGACGACGCCGATCCCGATCCGCCCGGTCGTCCATTACATGATGGGCGGCGTCGATACGGACATGCACGGCGCGACCGTCCTGCCCGGCCTCTACGCCGCAGGCGAGACGGCCTGCGTCTCGATCAACGGGGCGAACCGGCTCGGCTCGAACTCGCTGACCGAATGTCTGGTCTTCGGCGCGGCGGCCGCGCGGCATGCCATGACCTACTCGAAGGGCGCCGGTGCCGGCGACGAGCGGGCCGTCATCGCCCAGTGCGAGGAAGAGGCGGGGCGCGTCGCGAACCTGCGGGGCCGCAAGAAGGGCGGCGAGAAGATCTCCGCCATTCGGCGCGAGCTCAACCAGGTCATGGAAGACAGCTGCGGCGTCTACCGCGAGCAGACGTCGATGCAGGCCGGCGTCATCGCGACGGCGCAGCTGCGGGGCCGGGTCGCCGACCTCCGCCTCGAGGACGAGAGCAAGGTCTTCAATACCGAGGTCATCACGGCCCTCGAGCTGCAGAACATGGTCGAGGTCGCCGAGACGCTCGCCGTGTCGGCCGCGCATCGCAAAGAGTCCCGCGGCGCGCATACCTGCAAGGACTTCAAGACCCGCGACGACCAGAACTATCTCTACCACACGATGGTCCACCACGACCCGGCCGGTCCGCGGCTCGGGAAGAAGGACGTCGTGCTCGGCAAATGGGTGCCGGAGGAACGGAAATACTGATGGCCGAGAAGACGATCGTCATCACGCGCTTCGATCCCGACAAGGACCAGGCGCCGCGCAAGCAGGAATACAAGGTTCCGTGCGAGCCCGACTGGAAGGTCCTCGACGCGGTCAACTTCATCAAGGACGAGCTCGACGGCTCGGTCTCGCATCGCTGGTCCTGTCGCATGGCCGTCTGTGGCTCGTGCGGCATGATGGTGAACGGCGAGCCGAAGCTGACCTGCAAGACCTCGATCAACGACTACGGCGACCGGATCGACATCGAGCCGCTCGCGAACTTCCCGGTCGTCCGGGACCTCGTGGTCGAGCTCGACGGGTTCATGCACAAGTTCGAGAGCGTGAAGCCCTGGATCGTGCGGGCCAAGGAGAAGGCGGCCGACAAGGCGGCCCTCCACGCGACGAAGGGGACCTACTCCCAGTCGGCCGAGCAGCTCGCGACGTTCAAGCAGTTCAGCCTCTGCATCAACTGCATGCTCTGCTACGCCGCTTGCCCCGTCGTCGCGAACGAGCCCGAGTTCCTCGGGCCCGCCGCGATCGCGCTCGGCCATCGCTACAACATGGACTCCCGCGACGAAGGCAATGCCGAGCGCAACGCCATCTTCCGGGGCGAGGGAACGGTCTTCAGCTGCTCGTACGCGAACGAGTGCAGCGAGGTCTGCCCCAAGAACGTCGACCCCGCGGCCGCCGTCAACCAGGCGAAGTTCGAGGCCGTGATCGACTGGGCCAAGAACCTCGTCCTGCCCCGAGGAGGTGCCTGAGATGGGAAAGCCGGCTCACCCGCACGCCATGGCCCCCCACAAGCCGGGCCGCACGCGCACCGCGCCCCCCCAGATGCCCTCGACCTGGTGGAGCGCCCCGCGCATCCGCAACTACCTGCTCTTCGACGCGACGGGCATCGTCTACTACCTGGTCTCGTTCCTCGCGATCGGCCTGATCCAGGCCCTCGGCCGGGGCCCCGAGTCCTGGGACGCTGCGATGGCCCGCCTGCAGCATCCGCTCTACATCGCGTTCCACGTCCTCTGCCTCGTCTCGGTCGTCTTCGTCGCGATCCGCTTCTTCAGCCTCTTCCCCAAGGCCCAGCCCAAGGCGATCGGCCCGCTGAAGCCGCCGCCGGGCAACGTGATCCACGCGGCGCTCTATGTCGTCTGGATCGGCGTCACCGTGCTCATGAGCGCCGTGCTCGCGGGAGTGATCTTCTGATGCGCGCCTTCCTCCTCAAGATCGAACCCCTCATCTGGCTCATGTTCGGGCAGGGCATCCTGCTCGGCACCATCCTCCTCACGGGCTGGATCCTCGTCGTCGGCCTGCTCATCCCGCTCGGGATGGTCGACGCCTCGGCCCTCTCCTACGACCGCGCCCACGCGCTGGCGACGGCTTCCCTGTTCGGGATCATCCCCGTGGGCAAGCTGATCCTGGCGGCCCTGCTCGTCCTTCCGCTCTGGAAGGGGGCCCATCACGTGCGCTCGCTGCATGTGGATTTTGGCGGGGCGGAGCGGGATGGGGTCGTTGGGACGCTGCTGTATGGGATCGCGCTGGTGGGGAGTGTCGTGGGGATTGGGGCGGTGGTGGGGCTGTAGGTCAGTCTCGTGTAGAGACGCTGCGGCGGTGAGTTATGCAGCTTCTGCTTTCCGGGATTCTTGTTCTCTTGGATGAAGTTGGTCAGGTAAGGGTTGCTGACAAGTTTATTGTCAGCTTCGGCTAGAGGCGCACGAACTTCGAAAGCCCAGTTGAACGAGTCCATTCTCGACGTTCGGCGTTAGCCGGACTGAGTCGATCTGCCCTTCCGGTCCACCCACAGGGTTAG
>JBIPOQ010000083.1:0-10324 GCA_044379055.1 Myxococcota bacterium | reverse complement strand
CTGGGGCCTAGTTGACCCCTATGGGCTTGCCAGCGGTCGGGAAAAGGGAGCTTGAATTTCCGACGCGCCACGGGGAGCACGGCGATCGTCGAGGTCTGGAGCATCGGCCTGGCCGCTTCCCGATCGACGTCGGCGGGTCGAAGAGTGCGACTGGCCGACCCGCCTGCTCGTCCGCATCGGACAACGGCAGGACCTCGCTCGGTTCGACTATTCATTCTGAGCGTCCACCGCTCTCCTGGCCGATCCGGACTCCCGGGCGTGTCCGGTATACACCGGGCGTCGACGAAGCGGTCCGGTGCTATTCCTCGCAGTCCCCGGGCGCAGGCTCGGCTTCGGAGGCGGGGCGGGATGGCGGAATCCGCGATGAAGGGTCCGGGTTCGTCGGTGCGTCGCTGCACGTCGATCGCCGGGTCGGTGGCGCTGATGCTCGTGATCCTGGTGGCGCCGAGCGGCGCGAACGGGCCATCGGGCAGTGGCCCATCGGGATCCGCGCCGAGCGGTTGCGTGAACCGTGCGACGCGCATCGTCGATCTCATGCTGAATCTCGACTCGATCGCTCCGATCCGGCGGGTGCCGCCCGCGATCGGATCGTTCGAGGATCTGCGCTACCCGAATTTCAGCCTTCAGACGCTCGTCCTCGACCCGCTGGCACGACCGCGACCGATCGTCGTCCATTGGGCCCGCTGGGCCGAGAACGAATGGGTGGTGTCGGTCGCCGATCGCGCGCGGATCATCGGTGCGGGCGCGACGTCCCTCGACGGCCCGCTGAGGCTCGATCCGCGAACCTCGAGCCACGTCTTCTTCAACGACCGCGGTATGCTCGTCGGCCCCGAAAAGATCCGGATCGAGCTTCCACGTACTTCAGCCGGCTTCGACGCCAGCGGCGCGGCGTTCCCAGACCATCCGGAGCAGACGATTGCGCTCCGGCTTCGGTCGGCACGAGGGTACACGACGCAGTACGAGATGGATTTCACGGAGATCCTCGTCGGGCACGATGGGGTCGTATGCCGACCGCCGCGGCCAGACCAGGGCGGCCCCTGCTGGCTATCCGCCGACCTTCGCGGCGATGGTCGTGGCGGAGAGGGCGCCTCGATCTTCTTCGGAGAAGGGGGCGTGCTGATCGATGATCCGCGGGGTGCACGCGCTCACGTCCAGGGGCTTCCACGCGATCTGCAAGGCGGTCAGCGTGTCATGGTGGTGGGCGACGCTCGCATCCCCGCTGGCTCGATTCCGCCCCGCGCGACCCGACACATCCGCCTCGCATTCGCGCTCGACGCCGATGCGCCGATCGAGTCGGAGCCCTTCGACGAGTTCGACCCGAGCGGGACCTCGCAGGAGCGGATCGCGCTCGAGGCCTTCGATGAGGTCGGCCGGGCGCAGACGCTGCTTCTGTATCTCGCCCGCGTGAGCGAACGCGACTGGCGATGGACGCTGGCGCTCGATCGCACCGGGGCCGAAGACGGCCTCGCGCATGCCGGATTCCCTGACGTACCCGGCGACGACGAGGAGGAGGAAGCAGTCGTCGCCGCTGCGTCGCTGCCGGAGCTCGTGGTCGGGCCGCCGCTGAACGGAGTCTTTTCGAATGCGCCGATCCCGCTCGTCGACGTCCTCGAAGACGGAACGGGGTGGCTGCGCTTCGACGAGTCGGGCGAGCTCTTGGCGATCGCGCAGGGCGACGTCTGGCTCACGCCCAATCGGCTGCCCACCATCGCGATCGGGGAAACACGGCCCGATTCATCCACCGGCTGGATCGCAGTCGATCTCGGTTACGGCAGGACGCATCTCGCGGGCGCCTTCTCGCTCACCGCACTCGAGCAGGACGGCTACGGCCCGGGGGTGATCACTTCCGTCCACGTCTCCGGCTACCACGTCCTCCAGGTCGTTGGCTCGAACGGCGTCACGCTCCCCGCGGCCGTGCTCGCCTTCGCCCTACCGGGTCAGCCCGAATGCCGCTTCGTCTGTCGCAACGAGGTCGACGACGATCGCGATGGCCTCGTCGATTACCCGGACGATCCGGGCTGCGCCTCGGGCTTCGACGGCACCGAATGACGATGTCCGAGCTCTTCGCCCGTGCCGCAACCCCGCCGAGAGCCCGCTGAGTCTCGGGTCCCCGCCATGCGCCGCGCCGTTTGCCCTTGCGCTGGTTCCCGAACGGCCTCGCATTCCACGTCTCCGCCGCGAGCAGCGCGCCGAGGGCGACGAGCAGCGCGATGCGCGGGCGGCTCAGCACGGCCCGTGTCCACGCGGCGGCCGCAAGGGCGGGCGCGGGAATCGTTTCGGCTTGCTCGTCCTCTTTGCGGAAAACGACGGGGCGGCCGCGAGATGGCACGCGGTCCCGGGAGGCCCCGCGCCGGGGCGGTGGCGCGGACCTTGCCCGGGCGCGTCACGGTTGCATCGTCCGGATCATGGCCCCCGCGTCCGCCTCCGATCCGCCGAGCTCCGCCGCGCCCCCTTCCTCGCCGCGCCCCGGGAGCCCCGAGCCCCGGACGGCCGGGACGATCCCGGGACCGAGGAGTGGACCTGAAGGACATGATCGGAGGGATGGGAAAGGCCGCTTCTTCTTCTTCTTCTTCTTCCCATCCGCCTGCCGGTGCGAGTCGGTGAACGCCGTCGTCTGCACCCATCTTCACGGCGACCACGTTGGCAGGAACACGATGTGGAAACACGGTCGCTGGGTTCCGACCTTCCCGAACGCGCGCTACCTGATCGGCCGGCAGGAATCGCCCACTGGAAGGCCGATCGCGATCCGGAGCCCCGGGCGATCCTGGCCGACTCGGTGCAGCTGATCTTCGATGCCCGCCTGTTCGAGCTCGTCGACATGAGCCACCGGCTCTCGCCCGAGATCCGACTCGTCCCGACGCCGGGCCACACGCCGGGTCACGTCAGCGTCGCGATCGAGTCCCGCGGCCGGCAGGCCCTGATCACCGGCGACTTCCTCCACCCCCCTGTCAGCTCGGTCATCCCGAGTGGTCGCCCGCCTTCGACTGCGACCCGGTGGCGAGCGCTTCGACCTGGCGCTCGATGCTCGAGAAGGTCGCGGACCGCGGCGTCCTCGTGATCGGGACCCATTTCGCGGCGCCGACGGCGAGGCAGCGCGCGGCGAGCGGGATGTCGGCGGTCACGACGACGTCGCCTTCGCGGATCTGGCGGGCGATCCAGTCGTCCGCGGCGTCGCGCCCGTCGGCCATGGCGACCCTCTCGACGCCGAGATCCCGCGGCACGTTGATCCGCTGGTTCGCGACGACGACGACCGCGAGATCGAGGCGTACGGCGACGGCGTAGACCTCGTCCTTGACCAGGCAGGCATCCCCATCGCCGAAGATCTCGATCACGAACCCTCCCCGCCCATCCCGCTCACCGCGAGCGCCGCGACGCAGGCGACGATCAGCGCGAGACTCGCCGAGGCCGCGCCGAGCATCCAGTTCCGCGGCCGCGCCGCCCCCACGATCGCCGCATCCCGGGCGAGCAGGATCAACGCGAGGGCGTGCAGCGGAAGCAGGACGGCGTTCACGACCTGGCTCAGGTAGATCAGCGGAACGAGCGGCAGCCCCGGCAGCGACACGACGCTCACCGCCGCGACCGTCAGCCCGATGAACGTCGCGTAGAAGAACTGGAAATGCTTCGAATCCAGATCGAGGGAAGCCGGCGCACCGATCCCCTCGGCGATCGAGTAGGCCGTCGCGATCGGCACGATGGCGGCGGCGAGCAGCGACGCCCCGAGCAGCCCCGCGCCGAAGAGCGTCGTCGCGAAGGCGCCGGCGAGGGGCCGCAGGGCGACCGCCGCGTCGCGCGCATCATCGATGTGGAGCCCTTCGCGGTGGAGCGTCGCGGCGCAGGCGACGGCGATCGCGAGCCCGATCACTCCCGTCAGGACCGAGCCGATCACGACGTCGACGCGCTCCCAGCGCAGGTCCGCGACCGTGATCTTCTTGTCGACGGCGTACGACTGGATGAACGCGAGTCCCCACGGCGCGAGCGTCGTCCCGAGCGTCGCCGCGATCGCGACCCAGCCGCGCGAGTCGATCGGGAGGTTGGGCACGAGCGAGCCGTGAGCGACCTGCGCCCAGTCGGGCGCCGCCAGGAAGCCGTCGACGATGTACAGGGCGAGGCTCGAGGACACGACGAGCAGGATCCCCTCGATCCGGTGAAACGAGCCGAGCACGACGATCAGCGAGATCAGAGCACCCGCGATCGGCGCGCTGATCCAGGACGGCACCCCGATCAGCGAGCCCGCCGCCGAGATCCCCGCATACTCCGCGCAGATCGTCCCGAAGTTCGCGAACAGCAGAACGACCACCGCCGCATACCCGAACCCGTGACCCCAGCGCTCGCGGATCACCCCGACAAAGCCCTTCCCCGTCGCCGCGCCGATGCGGACGGCGAGCAGATGGAAGAGGATGAGCAGCACCGTCGAGGCCGGGATGATCCAGAGCAGTCGATAGCCGTGGTCCGTCCCGAGCACCGAGTAGGTCGTGATGCCCGCCGGATCGTCGTCGGAGAGGCCGGCGAGCAGCCCCGGGCCGAGGACGGCGAGGAAGGCCGTGAAGGCGCCGAGGCCCGCCTTTCGGAGCTGGGTGAAGCGCCGTCCGATGCCGCGGCGGATGTGGGCGACGGCGTGGAGGGGGGCATTCGCGCGCTCGCGGCGGTGGCGGGTGGCGCGGTGGACCCGGACGTGCAGATCGCGGAGGGGAAGGGGCGGAGGCATGCGGTCCTCGATCGTCGGCGATGCGGTGTCCCGAAGTCTGCGCCAGTCGGACGCGGCGCGCCCTCCTCGCGTGGCGTACCGTCGGCCCGTCCCTGCCGCGCGCAGTGCCCCATGATTCCTCGAGCCCTGGCCCGGGTCGTCCTCCGGATCACGCCCCTGCTCGCGTCCTTTGCAGCTGTTGGCGGCGAGCGGACGGTCCAGCCCGCGAGCTACGCGGGCACCGACTTCCCGATGAACGTGTGCTTCGGCGATCCCCACCGGCCTCGAACCTGTCCCTCGCCGCGGGCACGTCGTCTCCGATCACGCGGAGTACCTCGGCATGAAGCTGCTCGATCCGGCGCTGGCCGAGTCCTACGTGCGGTCGCTGTGGGCCGAGCAGGTCCGCCTCGCGGATCGCTTCGACGACCCCGGCAACTTCACGGCGCTGATCGGCTTCGAGGGGTCGGCGGCGCCCCAGCGCAATCTCCATCGCAACGTGATCGACCGGGACGGCGCCGACAAGGCCGGGCGGAAGCTCCCCTTCTCCGCCCCCGACAGCCTCGATCCGGTCGAGCTCTGGAAGTTCATGGCAGCCTGCGAGCGCGATGGGTTCGACGGCGGCGACATCGTCCTGCAGGCCGCGGGATCCCTGACGAACACGAATCGCCGGCTGCCCGTCACGACGTTCGACGGGGTCTACGTGAGCTTCCTCGAGCTCGATTTCGACGACGATCTCGGAGCAGGACTGTTCTTCCGCGTCGAGAGCGGCGGGACGGTCCTGATCGATCGAGCATTCGAAGATTCCACTGTCGCTCGCGAGTTCTTCTCGGGCGTGCTCGATCTCGGAGCGCTCACGAATGGCCAGCGCCTGAGCACGATCGACCTGCGCTTCACCCTGGGTCTCTCCAACGCGTCGAACGGAGGCAGGGCTGCGACCTACCTGCTCGTGGGCACCACGATCGTGCCCGAGCCGGGAACGGCCACCTTGATCGGTTTCGGACTTCTCGTCCTGGCGGTTCGACGAAGTCGCAGGTGATCGGCTCTCCAGGGCTCCTCTTTGCCCATTCCATCCCCCTACGAAGACGAAGCGGCTCGGATGACCCGAAATCGGATCGCGCGCCGCGGTGCGGGAGACCGTCCGTGCGAATCCCATGTTCATGGGACGCATGCCCCGCATCGCCTCCGGTAGACAGAGGGCGCGTCCGAAGAACGACCGCGCACAGCTACGCCATGGCACGCCTCGACGTCCGAGGGCCATGCGGCGCGGGCCGCCTGGAGAATCGCTCTGTCTCGCCAAGTCGCGCGCCCTTCCCGTCGTCTCGGGTCCAGTCTCCTGCACTTCGGCGTCAGCGTCTCGTTCGCGCTCGTCGCCGACCCGTCCTGGGCCGCGCGCACGATCGTCGATCGTCACTATCAGTGTACGATCATCGCGAGCTCCCGAGAGTTCCCGGACGGCCTGTTTGCCTTCGGCCCCGGCGGTGCGCCCGAGGTCAATGCCTGGGGCCAGGTCGTATTCAGGTCGCGGACGCGGCTGCCCAACAACGCGTTGCTCGAAGAGCTTCGCGTCGGCCGCGGCGAATCGTCGGGGGGCGTCATCGAGTCGAACGTCGTAGCGACCGCATCGTTCGATCCGAGCCTTCAGACCCACTACCAGTCGATCGAGCGTGCGTCGCTCGACGACAACGCACGGATCACGTTCCTCGTCTTCGAGTCCGACGGAGCGAGCGGATCGGGTCAGGCGATCTACCGCGCCTACACGAACAACCCGGCCGCCTACAAGCCTCCGCGCCGATATGCGACGGATCAGCTGCCCGGCGGAGGCCCGTATGCCGCGTTCTCGACGAGTGTCCTCGATTCGAACGCGTCGGGTCACACTCTGTTCGAGTCGGACGCGCTCTATCGATCGGGTGGCGAGGTCGCCCGCCGCGAGCCCCCGCTTCAGGGCTGGTTCGATCCGGTGCTGCATCGCTTCCGGCCCTGGGTCGCCTTCATCGGGACCTTCGATTCCGACCCGTTCGACAACGGGATCTGGAGCGACGGCTACCTCCTGGCGACGGGACCCTCCGGAAGCTTCGACGGACTCTCGCTCGCCGGCAGCGCGCAGCCTTTCGTCGCCTATATCCGTGCGTTCATGCCCGGTATCGACAGCTGGGAGCTGGCGGTGACGAGCTCGATCGCGACGGACGTCTGGGTCGATGCGGATGAGGATCCGTTCAACCCGTTCGCTCCACCGAGACAGACCGCGCTCAACTCGTCCGGCGAAGCCGCATTCGTCACGCCCGCGATCGGCGCCGCACGAATCTACGTCGCGGACGGGAGCGAGCAGATCCGAAGGGTCGTCTGTCAGAATCAGCTGGCCGATTTCGGCGCGCCGTTCTTCGGCATCGAGCTCTCGGCGAAGTCCCAGAACCGGCGCGGGCAGATCGCCTTTCGCGGGCGGGCGGGGCTCGAGACGTTTCTCGTCCGCGCGGATCCGCTCCCCGGACAGGGCGGGCTCGTCGATGGTTGCACCGTCGCGCTCGAGGGCCGTGCCTGCGACGACGGCGATCCGATCAGCGAGGCGGTCTGTCAGGCGGGGATCTGCGCGAACGATCCCGTCGGAGGTCCGCCGATCAGCTGCGCCGGCTTGCCGAACGAGACCCTCTGCAACGACGGTGACCCCGACACGATCTCGATGTGCGTGAACGGGGCATGCGTCGGTTCGGCGCTTCCGCTGCCCGAGCCGACGACAAGCGGGCCCCTCCTCGCGTTCGCCGTCTGGCTCGTTCGCCGTCGTCGTGAGACGCGAACGGACTGACGGCGATGCCGGACGCGCCGTTCTTTCGCGAACAGGCCCCCCAAGCCGGGCAAGTTGGCCCAGTTCAACTTGGCGGCGGGGTAAACGAGGCATCTTGAACCATTAGGCCGCCACGACTCTATCGACGCAGCGGCCGACGGTGACGAAAACGGGCCTCGGCAGTCGCGCGGAGGTCGCCCGAACGGGCCCCGAGTGGCCGCCCGACGGCGCCCAGAAGGGCAAATTGACCTGACTGAACTTAGCGGTGGTCGAAAAAAAGACCGCTTGTTCTTCCTGCCCCCGACGTTCAACGGAGCCGCCGCGAGCACCGCATGCGCCTCCGGCTCCCACATGGCCTCGGCCTGGGAGATCTTCGGTCTCTCCATGCTCGAGTACGCGAGGAACCGCGGGTACACGCTGGCGGACTCGGGCACGGGCCTCCCGGTGTCGATCTACGCATGGGCGCGCAGCGGGGTCTACTCGCAGGCCACGTCTTCCCTCGGAGTCGATCTGACCAATTGTTCCGCCTGGACTTCCGCATCGGGTTAACAGTACGGGACGGGCATGGAAATTCCCGCCGACCCCGGATCCGCCGATCCGCTCATGCATCCATGGAGGATCACGAACATCCAATGCGCCACGCAGCTGCCGGTCTGGTGCATCGAAGACTGATCAGGCTCCTGGTGTACCCTGAGTTTCGCGGAGCCAGACAACTGGATTCTTCTGCCGTTTAGGACGCTCGCTGAAGTTCATACTCGATCGGCGTGAGCATGCCTGGCGCCGAGTGACGGCGCTCGCTCGAGGTCGGCTAGTACGGAATGCTCGCGAACCCGGCCGATGCCTTGGGGTAGACGAAGGTCGCCGACGGCATCTGCGCCAGCAGGGAATCCATCCTGCCCGACTTGAGCTCGCTTGCATCACCGATATGGTGCCGGTTGAGCCGCTTGACCATGACGATACGGCGATCGGTATCCAGCCTGATCACCCAGAACACGTTGTGGAAGATCGCGTTCGTATTGATGTCCGGAATGTCGACGTTGTTCTTGTTCTTCGTCATCACCCAGGAGTCCACGAGCTCATCCGAGAGATCACGGTAGTCGCAGTGGCCCTGCTCGCTCGAGCGATCTGGATCGACCATTTTGCAGTGATAGTGACCGTACAAGATGGCCGCCACGTTCAATTGCCTCAGCAGGGAGTTGAACTGTGCACTCATCGAACCCTCGAAGGAATGCCCGACGATGATGATCGGGATCTCCTGCTTCTGCTGCCTGTACAGCTTGTCTCTGATGCGCTGCAGATAGGCGACGGCTGTCTTGGATCTCATCGCGTTGTGCAGCTGCACGACATAGGCGGCCGTCGTATCGCTTCCCGGCACCTTCAGCGCGAAGGTGTAGTAGCGGGCAATGGCGACCGTACAGTACATGGGAGCAACCTTGTCCGGCCGATCCGCAAACGTCGGACAATTCCACTGCGGTGAGCCGACTTCCGCCGTGCTGTCACCGGGAGGCTCGCCGGCGTCGACCTGGGACAAGAGGCTGTCGAAGAGCTCCCACCCCTGTCCTTTGCGTAACGTGTCGACGGCAGCATCCGGAGCATTCAACGCCATCGGCGGCACTTGCTTGAGCGCGGCCAGGCTGTTGAACGACGTCGTTCCGGACTCGTAGATTCCGATGTCGTGATTGCCCAGGCCGTCCAGGATCTTCACGCCGCGCGAAAGAACGGCCGTGTACGAGGAGGCGTACTGTCCGTGACCATCGCCATCGTGGGATAGATCGCCTGCAATCGTCATGACCTTGGTGCAATCCGTGCACTTCTCCAGCACTTTGGCCATGGCACGCATCGTCGGGTCGGTCCGGGTGCTCTTGACGTGGCGGTCATAGAACTCGTACTGCGGATCTGCGCCTGCCAGGAAAGTGATCTGATCGGCACTTCCTTCCAGCGACGACAGGAACGTCGTAACGCCGAAGAGCAACGCGATGAAACGATTCGTGAGTTCATGCTTGGCCAACTGGATCTCTCCCTTGCCGGATCTCGATCGAGCCATGACCGAGCCTGTCCGAAGCGAGGCCTGAACAAAGCCGCAGCGTGCGGCAAGACTCGTTTGCGGGAAGAAGTAGAATCAGGCCGAGTCGACACGGATTACCTCAGGCAGAATTTCGAGGTAGTCCACCATGTCAGCTGACCGAAAACCGGGTCAGACCTTTTTTCGGCGACGCGATCATGGCAGCCCGGACGGAACGAGTCCAGTCTCGGGGTTGGGCTTTGCCCTGACCTTCAGACCCGACCGCAGACGAGGTCGGGACCGTTGTCGCTCATGACCTCGCCGGGAACGCCGCGGATCTCCTCCGATGCTCGACGGCACGGATGGCGTCGTTCGAGTTGGGGGACCGAGCCGTCTCGATCCAGATCGATTCCCGCGCGTACGCGTCGATGACGGTCGGTAACCGATAGCGAGCTTGAATCTCCTGCGCGCCACCGTACCGCCGACGGCGGGCTTGGGAGCTCTGGACGAGAAGGAGCTCGCCGCACACGGGGAGACCGGCAGAGCATGCGCAACGCACGCTCCGCTCGACCGCAGAGGGTGTCGACCGTCGAGCGATGCGCAGGGTCTCCAGATCTCTACGCTAGATTTCGGGGTTAGAAGTCGTGTGGCGGTGGCTGTGATGGTCAAGCTCGTCGGGTTCAGTCGGCAGCGGCGTTTGTTCGATCGGTTGAGCGCTCTCGGATTTCTGATCGTCTTGCTCGGCGGCGGGTTGCCCGCATCCGCCCGGACCGTGTTCCACGTCGTCGCCCACCAGGACGACGATCTCTATTTCCAGAGTCCGGCTCTTCGCGATTCGATTCGGGGCGGCGAGACGAGCTGG
>JBIPOQ010000082.1:0-10342 GCA_044379055.1 Myxococcota bacterium | reverse complement strand
GACGGCCTCGTTCGTGAAGGAGGTCGGTCTCGATCTGTCGCGCCCGGCGGGCGGCGGATCGGCGAAGACGGTGACGACGAGCGAGAACATCTTCATCCAGCTGACCGACGACGGCATGGTCTTCATCGACCAGCGTCCGGTCGACATCCGGTCGGTCCGAGCGAACATCGAGCGGCTTCACGCCGAACGCCCGAAGGGTGCCGTCGTGATCGCTGCCGAGGCCGCGGCCCTGAACGGGTTGCTCGTCGAGGTGATGGACCAGGCGCGGCTGGCCGGCGTGGACAACATCTCGCTCGCGGCGGAGGTCAACTGAGCGATGGCTTACTCGCGCCTGCTCGTCTCGTTCGCGATGGCTTGTGTCGTCACGTTCTTTCTCTTCTACCTCATGCAGGGCCTGATCGGCGTCGAGGGCAAGCTCGACGATTCGGCCAAGACGAAGGTCGTGGACTTCGTCCGCGTGGTCCGGTCGGAGGTCGTCAAGCAGAAGACGCGTGAGGCGCCGAAGAAGGTGACCCTCGACGAGACGCCGCCGCCGCCGGACATGTCGACGGACTCGAGCACGAGCCTCGATGCCGACGCGATCGGCGTGGCGGCCGTGGTCGACGATTCGGGGGGCGGGGATGGCGACGGAGGCGGGGGTCTCGGGATCATGAACGCCGACGGCGATGCCGTCCCGTTGGTCCGCGTCCCGCCCCAGTATCCGGAGCGGGCGGCCCAGCGCGGCATCGAGGGCCGCGTTCTCGTCGAATTCACGATCACGAAATCCGGATCCGTCAAGGACGCCAAGGTCGTCGCGGCCGAGCCTTCGGACATCTTCAATGCGGCGGCCGTGAAGTCGGTGCTGCAGTGGAAGTACAACCCGAAGGTCGAGAACGGCAAGCCGGTCGAGCAGCGCGGCCAGCGCACGAGCGTGGTCTTCCGGCTCGATCAGGCGAACAGTTGACCTTCAGGACGGCACGTCGTCTCGCGGAGCGGCGGAGAGTCGAGCAGGGGATGAACATGACGATCTCAGGGCGGGAAGTGCGCACGGGGATGAACAACGCTGGGCTTCGCGGCGCGCTGCGGATCGGCGGTCGGGTCGCGGGCGACCTGTTGGCTGTGTTGCTCGTCATCGCGCTCTCCGGAACCGCGGCCTTCGCGGCCGAGGACGAAAAGAAGAAGAAGGAGACGGGCGGCAACTTCAGCGAGCGCAACCTGAAGAAGATCCAGAAGATGTACGAGCTCCAGGGGGAGGGCGACATCAAGGCCGCGAAGGCGATTCTCGAGTCGATCAACATCGCTCGCGAGAAGCCCTACGGCCGCTCGAAGATCTACCAGTTCCTCGGCTCGTTCGCGCAGGAAGAAGAGGACTACGGCAAGGCGATCGAGTTCCTCGAGAAGGCCGTCACCGAAGGCGGATTGACCGAGGAGGAGGAGCTCCGGACCCTCTTCCAGGTCGGTCAGCTCCAGTTCAAGATGGAGCGCTACGACGACGCCATCGCCACGATCGAAACCTGGATGAAGCGGGCGCCGGAAGTCAACGGTCAGGCCTACTACACCCTCGCCGTGACCTACTACCAGGCCGGGAAGTCCGCTCAGGCACTCGAGCCCGCGCAGAAGGCGATCGAGGTCGCGACGAACCCGCCGGAATCCTGGTACCGCCTGCTGCTCGCGCTCTATCTCGACCAGGAAAAATACGACGAGGGCATCAAGCTCCTCGACGAAGTCGTCGTCAAGTTCCCGAACAAGACCTACTGGACCCAGCTGGCCGCCCTCTACAACCAGAAGGACCAGATGGATAAGAGCCTCGCCGTCCAGCAGCTCGCCCGCTACGAGGGCTACATCACCGAGGATCGGGACCTGACCCGCATGGCCCAGATGTTCATGGTGCAGGGCCTGCCGCATCGGGGCGCCGCGGTCATGAAGGAAGGCCTCGAGTCCGGCGCGATCAAGCCGACCATGCAGGCCTACCAGACCTACTCGGACACGCTGCTCCAGTCTCGCGAGTGGGCGCTCGCCCTGGATCCGATCGCGAAGGCCGCCGAGCTCGCGCCGGACGGCTCGATGTGGGTGCGACATGCCCAGGTCAATCTCCAGCTCGGCAAGTGGGCCGATGCCCGGGACTCGCTGAACCGCGCCTTCCAGAAGGGCAAGATCAACGACGAGGGCCAGGCCCACATCCTCTTCGGAATCGCCGCCGCCAACGACAAGCAGTGGGACGCCGCGACGACCTCGTTCAAGCGCGCCGCGAACTACCCGGGCACGGCCGACGTCGCCACGAAGTGGATGGCCTTCGTCGACCGGGAGAAGATGCGCTTCGCCACGCCGGAAGAGCAGGCGAAGATGGCCGCGGAGAAGGCTGCTGCGGAGGCCGCGGCCGGCGGCGGCAGCGAGGCCGAGAAGAAGGCCGAGGACGAGAAAAAGGCCGCGGGCGCGACGACCCAGGCATCAGCCGATCCCAAGGCGGCCCCGGCTACCAGCAAGAACTGATCGAGTCCGCTCCGACGGGGTTCGTCTTCGAGCGGGTCGAGTCTCGGGGCATGCCCCGAGGCGAGCATTCGCCTTTTGGCGAGCGAGGAATTGGTCCGTATGTCAGCCCAGCCCGGCCCCGAGCTCCTCGATCGGATCGAGAAGACGATCCGTTTCCTCGCCGTCGACGCGATCGAGCGCGCGGGCATCGGGCACGTCGGCGCGCCGATGGCCCTGGCCGCGGCGGCCTTCGAGCTCTGGGACAACCATCTGCGCTTCGATCCGAAGGATCCCGCCTGGGTCCTGCGCGATCGCTTCGTCCTCTCGAACGGCCACGCCTCGATGCTGCAGTACGCGCTGCTGCACCTGTTCGGTTTCGATCTCAGCCTCGAGGACATCGCGAAGTTCCGGCAGCTCGGCTCGCGTACGCCCGGCCATCCCGAGTACGGTGAGACCGCCGGCGTCGAGCTGACGACGGGTCCTCTCGGCCAGGGCTTCGCCCACGGCGTCGGCATGGCACTCGCGGCCCGCATGACGCGATCGCAGTTCGGCGGCGCCCCGACCGGCGCGCAGGACCGGGATCGCCCCGGGCAGCATTTCGTCTACGGCTTCGTCGGCGACGGCGATCTCATGGAAGGCGTCGCTTCGGAGGCCGCCTCCTTCGCCGGGGCCCACGCCCTCGGCAACCTGATCTACCTCTACGACGACAACTCGATCACGATCGACGGCTCGACCCACATCACCTTCCTCGAGAGCGTGCCGGCGCGTTTCCGCGCCTACGGATGGCACGTGATCGACGCGGTCGACGGTCAGGATCGACGCGGGCTGGCCGAGGCCCTCGAAGCCGGCCGGCGCGAGATCGACCGTCCGACGCTCATCGTCTTGAAGACCCTGATCGGGCGCGGCGCACCGAACTTCGAGGGGAAGAACAAGGCGCATGGCGGCCCCCTCGGCGCCGCCGAGACGAAGCTCGCGAAGGAGCGCGCCGGCTGGCCGACCACCGGAGACCTCTTCGTTCCCCAGGACGTCCGCGACTACTGCAGCGCACGCGGGGCCGCCAAGCACGCGGAGCGGATCTCCAGCGACGCCCGCTTCGCGCAGTGGCGCCAGGCGAATCCCGAGGTCTCGGCGCGTTTCGACGTCGCCCGTCAGCGGCGCATGCCCGCCGAGCTGGCGACGAAGCTCCTCGACGGCATGACGGGTCTGGCCGATGCGACGCGCAAACACTCCGCGACCGCGCTCGAGCGGCTCGCGACGCTGGTGCCCTATCTCGCCGGCGGATCCGCGGATCTCGCAGGCTCGGCGGCGCCGCCGATCGTGAAGTCGGCCGGCATCGTCGGTCCGGCCGCCGGTCCCGGGGTCGATCCCTTCGCCGGCCGCAACATCCATTTCGGCGTTCGCGAACATGCGATGGGCGCGATCGCAAACGGCATGGCCCTCGACGGGACCTTCTTCGCCTACTGCGGGACCTTCCTGATCTTCAGCGACTACATGCGCCCGGCGATCCGCCTCGCGGCGCTCATGAAGACGAAGACCCTGTTCGTCTTCACCCATGACTCGATCTTCGTCGGCGAAGACGGCCCGACCCACCAGCCCGTCGAGCAGATCGACGGCCTCCGCGTCGTCCCGGGACTGACGCTCTTCCGCCCGGCGGACGGCGTCGAGACCGCGATGGCCTACGCCTGGTACCTCGAGCAGGCGAAGGGGCCCGTCGTGCTGTCGCTGACGCGGCAGACCGTGCCCGGCCTCGAGCGGCGGGCCGACTTCGATCCGAGCGAGGTCTGGCGAGGGGCCTATGTCGTGTCGGACGCCGTCGCGGCGCCCGGAGGCAAGGCGAACGTCGTGCTGCTCGCGACCGGCTCCGAGGTCTCCCTCGCCGTCGCAGCGGCGGGGCTCCTCGCGGCGGACGGGATCCACGCGCGGGTCGTCTCGATGCCCAGCGTCGAGCTCTTCCTGAAGCTCCCGAACGCCGAGCAGGACGCGGTCCTGCCCGACGACGGCACGCCGATCGTCGCGATCGAGGCGGGCCGGGGCGAGACCCTGCGCCGCTTCGTCGGACGCCGCGGCCTCGTCATCGGGATGGAGCGCTTCGGCGCCTCCGCGCCCTACCAGGCCCTGGCCGAGCATTTCGGTTTCACGCCGGCTTCGGTCGCGAAGCGCGTGAAGGCCCACGTCTGATTCGACCCGGCGCGGCGGGCGGCCCGAGGCCGCCTGCCGCCGCACCGGCTCGCTGCGGGGACTGGTCGAGCGCCGAGCGAACGGCGCTTCCGTTCGTTCGTGCGCGCGCCCCTGGATCAGTCCGCGATGACGACCGAGTCGATCCGATCGCCCTGGGCGACGGCGTCGACGATGTCCTGGCCGGTCGTGACCTGGCCGAACACGGCGTGCTTGCCGTCGAGCCAGGGCGTCGGGACGTGGGTGATGAAGAACTGGGAGCCGTTCGAGTTGGGACCGGCGTTCGCCATCGAGAGGCGACCGGGCACGTCGTGCTTGATCGCGAGGGCGCTCTTCTCGTCGGGGAAGGTGTAGCCGGGGCCGCCGGTGCCGGTGCCCTTCGGACAGCCGCCCTGGATCATGAAGTCGGCGATCACGCGATGGAATTTCAGGCCGTCGTAGAAGCCCTGCTTCGCGAGCTTGATGAAGTTGCCCGTCGTCTCGGGGGCCTTGTCCGTGAAGAGCTCGAGGGTGATGACGCCCTTCGAGGTGGTGATCGTGGCGGTGGTCATCTTGTTCTCCGTGTGGGGCCGGGCGATCCTGACGCGCGGGGCCGGCCGATGGGGAGAGCGATTGTAACCGCTCGGATCGGCCGGGAAAGCCGCGCGGCCTCGGGCGCGTTCGATCTGCTGGGGCCGCGAGGGCGAGCCGCGGCGGTCGGGCGGAGATCGGGCGCCGGTCGCGCGGAGAGAGGGGGCTCGCCATGGACATCAAGCGCTATTTCGTCGACGAGCTGAAACGCGTCTACCAGGAGCGGATCGCCGCCGCCGGCCGGGCCGAGGCGGATGCCGCCCTCGAGGCCGAGGAGATCCGGACGGCGTCGAACCGGCGCGAGGACGCGAAGAGCGCCGACCTGCAGAACCGCCTCGCCGCGGGCCATCGGCAGCGCAGGGAGCAGTGGGTCGACGAGGTCGACAAGCTGATCGCCTTCGCCGAGCGGGGGCTGCCCGACTTCAAGCCGACGGCGAAGGTCGGGCTCGGGGCCCTCGTCGACGTCCGGATCGAGGACGAGATCGGGGACGCCGAGGAGCGGACGCTCTTCGTGCTGCCCGTCGGCGCGGGGACCGAGGTGTCGGGGCCGGGGGGAGACGGATTCGTCGCGGTCGTGACGCCGACGTCGCCGGTGGGGCGTTCGCTCGTCGGGTCGCGAGCGGGGGATTCGTTCGACATCACGATCGAGGGTCGCGAGCGGTACTGGACGATCGAGAGCGTCGGTTAGGCCGCGTCGCGCCGGGTCGGGGCACGGCGTGCCGATCCACGACGGCGAGGGCAGACCGGAAGCAGAAGAGGGGGCGCGCATGCAGGCCGGAAGCGATTTCGAAGGGCGACGGGCGATCGTCACCGGCGCGGCCGCGGGCATCGGTCGCGCGATCGCGCTGCGCCTTGCGCGGGCGGGGGCGCAGGTCGCCTGTCTCGACGTCGACGCGAAGAAGCTCGAGCGCACGGCCTCGGAGCTCGCCGCGGCCGTCGCCGCCGAGCGGCGCGACGCGAACGGGGCGGGGGGCGCGCGGATCGTCCCGCTCGTGGCCGACGTCTCGAGCGAGTCCGCGACGCGGAGCGCCGTCGACGAGGCGGTCGCGGCGATGGGCGGCCTCGACGTCCTGGTCAACAATGCGGGCATCGTGATCCTGCAGCGCTTCGACGAGACGCCGGTCGAGGACTGGGACCGGACCTTCGCGATCAACCTGCGCTCGATGTTCCTGATGGCGCGGGCCGCGCTGCCGGCGCTACGCCAGTCCGGGGCCGGTGCGATCGTCAACATCGCGTCGATCGCCGCCTATCGATACACCGTGCCCCACGTCCCCTATGCGACCGCGAAGGCCGGCGTCGTCGCCTTCACCCGCGACCTCGCCGTCGAGCTCGCCCCCGACCGCATCCGCGTCAACGCCGTCGCGCCGGGTCCGATCGCGACGGAGATGCTCGGCAAGCTGACCGACGACGAGCTCGGCCGGGCGGGCCGGCACTACCTGCTCGGTCGGCTCGGGAAGCCCGACGACATCGCCGAGGCGGTCGCGTTCCTCGCCTCGGAGCGCGCGTCCTACGTGACGGGGGCGACGCTGCCCGTGACGGGCGGGGCGGAGCTGGCTTCGCGGCCGGTGCGGTCGGAGGATCGTTAGGCGACGGGACCGGCACGGCGCGGTCGTCTCTTCGACAGCTCGGTGACACTTCGCGCTCGTGGGATCGCGCAGCCACGCTCGGGGCTAGCGTCGGCGGCCGGGCGTTCCCTCGCATCCGACGATGGGATCGGGGCGCCGCTGCCGGAGCCCCGTCATGGTCCTCGCCCCGATTCCCGCCCGCGCGCGCGGACGCCGCGCGTTCGCGTGGACGATCCTGGTCGCCGCTTCGTCGATCGCCTTCGCCCCGCGGATCGCGCGCGCCGATCCGCCGCCCGGCTACTACGACGGTGTCGACGCCTCGACTTCGCAAGCGCTCTTCTCGACGCTCCATCCCATCATCGACGACCATGTCCGGATCCCCTATTCGAGCGCCGGCGTCGATACCTGGGACGTCCTCGAAGCGGCCCAGGAAGATCCGTCGGACCCCGGCCGCATCCTCGACGTCTACCGCAACGCCAGCTACGCGAAGGTCGGTGCCGGCAACGCCTTCTACGACCGGGAGCACACCTGGCCGCGCTCCTACGGATTCCCGAACGACGGCGCCTCGAACCAGCCCTTCAGCGATTGTCATCTCCTCCATCTCTCGCATTCGAGCTACAACAACGCCCGCGGCAACAATCCCTACGGGACCTGCGACGCCGCCTGCACCGTCGCCGAGACCGTCGCGAACGCCGGTCAGGGCGGCGGCAGCGGGCCGTATCCCGACGACGACAACTGGATCCGCGGCGCCGGCGGCGCGGGGGGGCTGCTCGGACGCTTCGAGACCTGGACCGGCCGCCGCGGTGACGTGGCGCGTGCGATCCTCTACGCCGACGTGCGCTACGAGGGCGGCCTCCACGGCGTCACCGGATTCGGTGAGCCCGACCTCATCGTGACCGACGACGAAACCCTGATCGCCCAGTCGAATACCGGGGCGAACGAGCTCGTCGCCTACATGGGGCTTCGTTCGACGCTGCTCGAATGGCACGCTCTCGATCCCGTCGACGCCTTCGAGCGCCGGCGAAACGACGTCGTCTTCGCCTTCCAGGGCAATCGAAATCCCTTCGTCGATCATCCGGAGTGGGTCGCGGTCGCATTCGGCGAGACGGGACCGGAGTGCTCGATTCCGGCCGATTGCGACGACGGACTCTTCTGCAACGGCGTCGAGAGCTGCAGCGGTGGCGGCAGCTGTCAGTCGGGGACACCTCCCTGCGCGGCGCCGCTTTCCTGCAACGAGAGTCTCGACGTCTGCAGCGCGCCGCCCGCCGGTGCCGCCGTCTGGATCAACGAGATCCACTACGACAACGCCGGCACCGATGCCGGCGAATTCTTCGAGCTCGCCGGCTCGGCGGGGCTGTCGCTCACGGGCTGGTCGATCGTCGCCTACAACGGATCGAACGGCGCGCCCTATGCGACCGTCCCCCTCGTCGGCACGCTGCCCGACCAGGCGGGCTGTGCGGGGGCACTGAGCTTTCCGCTCGCCGGACTGCAGAACGGCTCGCCCGACGGGCTCGCGCTCCTCGATGCCGAGGGCGCAATCGTCGAGTTCCTTTCGTACGAGGGAACGTTCACGGCGCTCTCGGGACCCGCGAGCGGCCGGACGAGCGTCGACATCGGGGTCGCCGAACCCTCCGATTCGCCGATCGGCTTCTCCCTCGGTCGCGCCGGGAGCGGGAGCGCCGCGGCGAGCTTCCCTTGGCAGCCTCCGGCGGTCTCGTCGCCGGGGCTGCTCAACGCGGGTCAGACCGTGCTGCTCTGTTCCGAGGCCGAGCCGGTCCCGAGCCTCTCGCCGGGGGCGGGGGCGGGGCTTCTCGCGTTGCTGGTCGGCGTCGCCGGCTGGCGGGCGCAGCGCTCGCCCTCGATGAAGCCGAATCGCGGCAGCGGGATCGGAAGGGGCGCGTGAGTCAGAGTGCGAGCCGGATCCCCGAAAGAATGAACCCGCCGATCACGACTCCGTAGCTCAGGGTCTTCGCGAATCGCCGGGAGACCGGCCGGCCGAGAGCCCTCGACAACGTCTCGGCGACGAAGCTGCGCGACTCCTCGACTTCGGCATCGAGGGCTCGAATCGACATCGGCTCGCCGCGGAGCTTCGCCTCGAGAATCGAGAGCCAACAGGTCTCGGAGAAGACCTTCCAGCCTCCAATGACACAGGGCGCCCCCAGGCAGTAGATCCACCAGGCACTCGACCAGGGGAGCGCCCAACCGATCGCGAGAAAGACCATGACCCCGATGTGGACGAGCCAGAGAACGTCCGCCGCGACCCGCCGCACACCCGAGGTATCGGCGTGACGCGAGGAGCGCATCATCGCGGCTGCTCCGCGTCGCGGACATGGAGATCGAGGATCTCCTGCAGAAGATGGGCGAGGTAGAAGGCGATATGGGTCGGAACGAGCCAGGGCCAGGCTTCGCGCAGCGGGTCGAGGGTCGCGACGCCGATCAGCCCGACGATCGAGCCGAGGATCATCGGGTGGGGGATCGAGCCGTAGGGGAAGCGCGCGATCCGCGCCGGCTCGCAGACGCCCAGCTCGGCGCCGAACCAGGTCCGATCCGCTCCGAGGGCGTCCGTCGCCAAGGCCGCGAGCCCGAATCCGAAGGCAACGAGGCCGAGCGAGACCGCATCGAACTCGAAGTGGATCAGGTAGAGCATCGCGAGGATCGCGAGGGAGACCGTCTTCCAGAACAAGGCGTCCCGCTTGAAGAGACCGAACGAGACGTCGCGCCGCGCTTCGAAGACGGCGAGATAGAGCAGGTAGTGGATGAAGCTCCCACCCAGGACGAGCGGCCGCGCGGAGCCAGCGGCGAGCGAGACGAGGCAGAGCGCTGCGATGGCGAGGAGATTGCGGTGGCCGACGAGCCGGGCGATCTGCTGCCAGAGATGCGTCTGCCAGACGATCGCACGGGCCGCGAGCCGTTCGAGCGGCCGACGCGGGACGAGCGTCTCGAGGAAGAGCGCCCGCGCACGGGTGTTGTACCGCGTGCTGAGCCAGGCGAGCAGGTCGGCGACGAGGGCGAGTCTCGGCGGTGAGACGACGTAGTGGAGCTTCAGGTTGATCCGGGGGCAATCGGCGGATTCGTCGGCGACCGCGCTGATGTAGTGCGGCGTCCGGTGGTAGTCGAAGGCGGCGACCTCCGACTCGTCGAGGACGAGCGAAGCTTCGGCCGCCCCATCGCGTTCGAGCGGGAAATGGGTCCGGATCCGGCGATTCGGGCTCAGGGCCACCATGCAGCGGTAGAGCGTCGCGCCCGGAAAGACCACGAAGGGGCCGTCGAGGTGGGGGACGTAGAAGACACGGTCGGAGGTCGCCTCGCGATCCGGACCGGCGACGTAGACCTCGTTCATGGCCTCGACGATCCGGATGCGGGCCTTCGCGCCATGGCGTTCGCGCAGGAGCGCATCGAGGGTCGGAGAGGTCGCGATCTGCTGGTAGGCGGTGCAGGCGGAGTCGTCGAGCTCGCGGATCCACCAATGGGTCGTCTGGCCGTCGGCCGGGACCCGCGACTCGACCCACCGGCGCAGCGTCCGGCGCGCGTCGACCTCGTCCGCCGCGTCGAGGCGCGCAGCGAGCAGGGCACGGCGCGGCGCC
>JBIPOQ010000554.1:0-2842 GCA_044379055.1 Myxococcota bacterium | reverse complement strand
AACGTCAACCAGTCGTATGCGACGGATGCCGAGAGCGCGGGGCTCTTCGCGGCGCTGTGTGCGCAGGTGGGGGTCACGCCGCAGCATTTCGTCGCGCGCAGCGATCTCGGCTGCGGCTCGACGATCGGTCCGATCAGCGCGGCGCGCGTCGGCCTCCGCACTGTCGACGTCGGCAACCCGATGCTGTCGATGCACTCGTGCCGCGAGATGGCCGGCGCGAGCGACGTGGCGCCCATGATCGATGTTCTCGGCGCGTTCTTCTCGAGCACGCTGCCGGACTAGGCGGGCGGCCCGGCCGCGGTCCGCCGATCAGGCCCCGAGGATCGCCTTGCCGATGACCTTGAGCTCGAGGATCGGCTTCACGCCCTCGAAGATCGGGAGCACCGTCGCGTCGACGACGTAGCGGCTGATCGGATACTCCTCCGCATAGCCCCAGCCGCCGTGCATCAGCTGACCGGCCTGGGTCGCCGAGACGGCCACGTCGCAGGCGAGGAGCTTCGCCTGGGCCGCGAGCGGCGCCGCGGCGCGCTCGTCCTCGTCGAAGGCGCGGGCGGCGGCATAGGTGATCGCGCGGGCGCCGGCGATCTGGGCCGCCATCTTGCCGAGGGTGTACTGCGTCAGCTGGAACTCGGAGATCGGCTGCTCGAACTGCTTGCGGTCGACGACGTATTTCGCGGTCTCCTCGAGAGCGGCCTGGGCGAGGCCGCAGCCGCGTCCGCCGGTCTGGAGGCGGCCCGCGGCGAAGCCCGCCATCTGGAGATAGAAGCCGCGGCCTTCGCCCTTCGCCTCGCCGACGAGATGATCGGCGGGGACGAACCAGCGCTCGAAGTTGAGCGTGTAGGAGTGCATGCCGCGGTAGCCCGGCGTCGCGTCGGCCTTGCCGACGAGGCGGCCGCCGCCGGGCTGCGTGAACTCGAACGCGTGCTCGCGGGTCGCGGGCTTCGGCACGACGAAGAGCGAGAGGCCCTTCGCGCCCTTCGAGACGTCCGGGTCGGTGCGCAGCAGGACGGCGAGGACGTTGGCGCGGCCGGCGAAGGTGCACCACGCCTTCGGGCCGTCGATCTGCCAGCCTTCGACGCCGCCGACGGTCGCGCGGCTCGCGCGGCACTTCACGCTCGCCACGTCGGAGCCGATGTCGGGCTCGGTCACCGAGATGCCGGCCATGATCTCGCCGGAGGCGAGCTTCGGCAGCCAATGCTTCTTCTGCGCCTCGGTTCCGCCGCCCATCAGCGCCTTGGTCAGGATCTCGGGGCGCGTGATCAGCGAGCCCGCCGCCGCGAGCGAGGCGCGCGAGAGCTCTTCGGTCGTCAGGATCATCGCGAGATTGCCCATCTCGACGCCGCCGTAGGCCTCGGGGATCGAGAGCCCGAAGAAGCCGAGCTCGGCCATCTTCTCGATGAAGGACTCGGGGATGGTCTCGTCGGAGCGGTGGATGTGCTCGGCGTGGGGCGCGATCTCTTCGGCGGCGAACTGGCGGACCTGGTCGCGGACCTGCTCGTGGGTCTCGTCGAGGGCCCAGTCGTTGGCCCCCCGCGTCGCCGCGACGTTCGCCCCGAGCTCCCGCAGCAGGCTCTCGGCCGTCGTGCGCCGCAGCGCGTTGCGGACGGCGGCGGGGAAGCTCCGCTCGATCGCCGCGTCCCCGATCCCGAGCTCGTCGGCGACGCCGGAGAGTCGGAAGGCGAGGTTGGCCATCAGCTCGCCGACGGCCGCGATTGCCGTCTTCTCTCGGATCGCCGTCGCCTTGCCCTCGGCGCGCCAGCGCTCGAGCTCGTCGAGGACCTCGTGGGCGGCCACCGCCTCGGTCGCGGCGTAGGCCACGCGCTCGGTCACGACCTGGTGGTCGTCGATGTCGGCGCCGCCCTTCGTGAGGCGCTTCGCGGCGTCGACGGACTCGGCGAGGAGCCTCGATCCGGCTTCGAGGACGAGTCGGGCGTCGGCGAGGCTGGCGGTCATCGGCGGGAGTCTCCTGTGGGCGGGGACGGAGGCGTGGTCGGATTTCGAGCGGCCGGAGCATAGCGCGCAGGTGGACGGGGGCCGAGCGAGGGATCTCATCGAGCCGAGGCGGGAAGGCGGGCCTCGGATCCACCTCGAGGGGAGGGGACTTTCGATCGCGAGCCGATCGTTCCCGTTCGTTCTCGCTCGCAAGGCGTAGACTATGCGGGCATGGCCTGGTGTCGGTCGGGTGGCCAGCGCCCGAAGCGGCGTCCGCGAGCCGTCGGGCGTCGTCGAGCAGACTCGGATGCGAGGGGAATTCCGGAGGAAGCATGCCCACGGCGAGCGGGACGGACGATCTGTTCGAGGAGTTCGGTCGAATCGGCTCGATGGGGCCGCCCGAGCCCCACGCGCTCTTTCGCAAGATGCGCGAGATCGGTCCCGTGGTGCCGAGCCCGGTCGGCGACGGCGGCGTGCTCGCGCTCGGGTTCGACGCGGTCTCCGAGGTCTTTCGCGACGCGCGCAGCTATTCGTCCGCAGGCTATGCGAAGGTCGTCGGCGCAATCTTCGGCCACAGCATCCTCGAGATGGACCCGCCCGAGCACACGCGCTATCGCGCGCTCGTTCAGCAGGCGTTCTCGCGTCGAGCGCTCGAATCATGGCGCGACCGGCTGGTGATCCCGTACGCGCAGTCCTTGATCGACGACTTCGCCCCCCGCGGTCGAGCGGACCTCACGCGCGAGTTCGCCTTTCCCTTCCCGCTGGCGATCATCGCCGGCATGCTCGACGTCCCCGAGGCCGACCACCGGCGCTACATGCGCTGGGCCGTCGAGATCCTCTCCGGCCAGATGACGGCGAGCGTCGCGATGAATGCCGCCAGGTCGTTGGGGGACTATTTCGCGCCGCGCAT
>JBIPOQ010000555.1:0-2842 GCA_044379055.1 Myxococcota bacterium | reverse complement strand
ATCCGCGAGTCGTGCGGAGAGCGCACGCGCCACCGTTCGCGATCGCTCGACCCAGACGACGTCGCTGGCCCCACGGGAATACGCCTCGATCCCGAGCGCCCCGGTTCCCGCACACAGATCGAGCACGCGAAGCCCCTCGACGGAACCGAGCACCGAGAACAGCGACTCCCGAACCCGATCCGCCGTCGGCCGCACACCGTCCGGCACCGATCCGAGCGCGCGCCCGCGCAAACGTCCAGCGATGATCCGCATCGAGCCAACCCTCGCGCAGGTGTCGCAACACACACCGTAACCGCGACGCAACGTGCACGCGATCGTCTTCCCTGCGCGAAATTTCGTACCCGATAGAGAAGGTGCGAAACGTCTTGCTCGCTCTCGACGCGCTGTCTAGAATGCGCGTGTCTCGGACACGGGATCTCAACGAAACACAGTCTCGTGTCAGCTCTAGTCGTGACGCCTCGCCGTCACTGGAATTGAGGAAAGGTCCCTGATCGATGTCCAATGCTTCCGTCGAGCGACTCAAGAAGAAACTGCCGGAACGGCTGGCCGAGGTGCGGGGCGAGCGATCCCAGCGACAGTTCGCGCGTGAGCTCGGCGTCTTCCAGCAGAACGTGAACCGCTACGAAAACGGCACGACGCCGCACACCGATTTCCTGATCACGCTGTCGACCAAGGAGAACATCTCCCTCGACTGGCTGCTGCTCGGCAAGGGCCGCATGCGCCGGAGCCGCTAGCCCGGCGCCGACCCGCGCGGCTCCATTCCCGGACCGCGCCCGACTCCGCCTCACGCGCTGCGTCCCGAGACCGACTCGGGACGCAGCGCGGGGCGGCGCACTCTCCCTGCCGGCCCGCTGCGCCGCATCGGTCTGCGCCGCGTCACACCCGCCGCCGTCCCATCTGGGCATCGGCCTTCCTCTTTCCTCTGCGGCCGTGAATCCGGCAGTCGGCATCCTCCTCGCCAGACCCTCGCGCCGACGGGACTTTCCCGGCGCGGAGGCCCCCGCGGCACGCCTCTTGCTCCTCTTCCTGCCCACGGGCCGCGAATCCAGAACGGATCCGCAGCCACCGGGGACGAAACGGAACGGAGCAAGGGATGCTGCGGCTCTTCGTGGGAATGACCATCGCGCTGACCTGCGCGGATCACTGGACGACCTGGCTGTGCCTCCATGCACCGGTCGAGGGCTACGCCGTCGTCGAGGCGAATCCGGTCGCGCAGTGGCTCTTCGATCAGGCCGGGCTGATGGCCGGGCTGGCGATCGACACGGCACTCACGATCGCGGCCATCGCGTACCTGAGCCTGACCGGGGCCCTCGCCCACGGCATCAAGGTCGCCCTGCTCTGCGTCATCTCCTTTTCCACGGGTTATGCCGTGGTGAGCAACCTCGGCGCGATCACCCAGATGGGCATCGCGCCCTGGTCGGGGAGTCTGTGAAGCCATGAAGCGAATCCATCTGATCCTGCTGGCGATCTGCGCGCTCCTGACGACGACCCTCGAATTCGACTTCGGCGGGCGCGGGACGGGCGAGTCCCGTTCGTACGCCGCCGTCTCGAGCGACCCGGCGCACGACGCCGAGCTCGTCGATCGCATTGCGGCGCGTCTCGCGTCGCGTCGAACCTCGCTGTCGGCCCGCGATCGCATCGCGCTCGCCGAGACGATCGTCCGTGAGGCGCGGGCCCAGGGACTCGAGCCCCATCTCCTCGCGGCGGTGATCGAGGTCGAGAGCGCGGGCCACGTGCAGGCGGTCTCCCACGTCGGCGCCCTCGGTCTGATGCAGATCCTGCCCGAGACCGGGCGCGAGCTCGCGCAGAAGCACGGCGTCCCGTGGTCGGGCCCGAGCACGCTCTTCGACCCGGCGATCAACGTCAAGCTCGGCGCGGCCTACCTGCGCGAGCTGACGAATCGCTACGGCGACGTCTCGATCGCCCTCGCCGCCTACAACTGGGGGCCGGGCGTGATCGACCGGCGCCTGCGCGAGGGGACGACGCTGCCGTCGGAGTACATCGACTCGGTGATGCGGGCCTTCGTGCGCGAGCCGGCGGGCGCGACCCGGGCCTCCTGAGCGGGCGACGCCGGGGCATCGGGCATCGGTCCGGTGCCCGGCTCCGCCGGCAGCGGGGCGATGTCGCGAAGCGGCGCCGTGATCAGGACCTCGGCGAGGCGATCGACGGCCTCCATCCCCGCCTCGCCCCCGCCGCCCGGGCCGTTCACCAGGATCGAGAAGATCAGCCCCTCGCCGTCGACTCGCTCCGCATAGCCCGAGAGGGCCGTCACGCCCGCGTCGGAGAGCAGGCCGGTCTTGGCGCGAATGCGGCCCTCGACGCGCTCGAGACGGCGCTCGAGAGTGCCGTCGCGGTGGGCGATCGGCAGGGCGGCGACGAGCTCGGGGCCGATCGTGAAGGAATCGCGGGCGACGCGGAGCGCGCGGACCAACATCCGGGGGCTCAAGCGGTTCTGGAGCGAGAGCCCCGAGCCATCGACGAGGCGTGCCTCCGCGAGGTCGATGCCGAGCCCCTCGAGCTCGCGTCGCAGCGCCTGGATCCCGCCGGCCCACTCGCCCCGGCGCGCCGGCCTCTCGCCCGGGGCCTCGAGAGTCCCCATGCCGGCCCAGGCGCCCAGATTCTTGACGAGGGTCTCGGCGACGGAGTTGCTGCTCTGCTTGAGGCAGACGCGAACGATCTCCGCGACGCTCCCGCCCGGCCGCTCGAGGATCAGCGCGAACTCCGCTTCGCCTCGCGGCGCGCGGCGCACGATGCCGTCGACGTCGATCCCGTTCGCCCGGAGCTGATGGAGCAGGAGCGAGCCGGCGTAGAGGCCAGGATCGAGCACGCTGCGGGGGAAGAG
>JBIPOQ010000553.1:0-2846 GCA_044379055.1 Myxococcota bacterium | reverse complement strand
CCACCGCCGAGCCGACGTTCGCGGCCGCGACGCGGCCGACGCCGGCGAAGCTGTTGTACGGGACCTTCTCGAAGCCGCAGGCCTCGTCGCGCGTGTCGCCGCCGAGCAGACACTCGGAGTCGCCCTTGTGCTGCATGATCTCGACGAGGGGCTCCCAGCGCTGGCGGAGGGTCGCCTCCGCCGCGTCGACGGCCGGCGCCTCGCCGCCCGCGAGCGGGAGCTTGGCCGAAACGAACATCAGACCCGGGCCCGAGAGGTTCGAGTTGTGGGGGATCGTGAGGGCGTCGCAGCCCTTCTTCCCCTCGATGCACTCGCGCTGGAGCCGCGCCCAGAGATCGTAGGCCGAGGCGCTCTCGACCGAGCTGACCGGCAGCCGCGGCACGTTGGCGTTGCGGAAGATCACGTTGCGATGGAGGTTCGCCCCCGCGGCGCCCGACGCGGTCCACTCGTAGCCGACGAAGCTCGTGAAGCCGCACTGCGCGGTGCGGTCGTAGCTCTCCTCGGCCGCCGCCTGGATGTCCTTCCAGACGACCTCGGCCTGCACGAGGCAATCCTTGCCGCCCGCCCCGCAGAACTCGAAACGGTTGCGCTGGATCATGTTGCGCACCGCGAAGAAGGCGAAGGTCGCCGGCCGAAAGTTCTGGTAGACCCAGCACATGTCCGAGCCGTATCCCGGCGTCCCGGGCGTGCTGCACATCTCGATCTCGCCGAGCATCTCGGCATGGTCGGTCACGACCGAGAAATCGAGCGGCCGCGAGAGCTTCGCCGTCCGCAGCGGCTTTCCGGCCGCGTCGTAGGGCTGGAGCCCGACCTCCTCGCCGCGGGCGAGCCGATAGGCGTCACGCGGCGTGTTGCGCGTGTCCTGGCCGTTCGCGTCGAAGGAGTAGACGGTGTGGACGTGGGTATCGCCGAAGAAAGGCTGGCGCAGCGGATCGGACTGCGCGCAGGCCGCGCGCTTCTCGCTGTAGTCGCGGGCCAGGGCCGGCGCGCCGACGAGGAGCAGCGTCGCGAGCGCGAGGACGGCCGCGGGCGCGCGACGGACGGAGGCCACCGACCGGGCGGAGAGGAAGGAGCTCGACATCGGTGCCTCCGGAGATGCGGGTTCGTCGGAACGTCGGGCGGAGCGACCTCGGCTAACCGAGGAAGTACTCCGAGACGAACGTGACCTCGATCGGGCCGTGGTCGAGGAAGCGGCCGCAGCTGTCCATCATGCGCTTGAAGTTGACCTGGTACTCGGCCTCGTTCTTCGCGTCGTAGAAGGCGTGCGGGTCGGTCAGGGCCTCGATCGGGAAGGACTCCTCGACGATCGCGGTCCACTGCATCGGCGCGCCCTCGGTGATGGGCCGGAAGATCTCGTTGCGGACGTAGCCGAAGGTCGACTGGGTCTCGATCGCGACCTTGCGGTGGTCTTCGTGCCAGATGCGGATGAACTCCTCGTCCGACAGGTCGGCGCGCTTGGTCACGCAGGAGATCTGCTTCATGCCCCGGGTCCGCTGGCCCTTCGGCATCTCGTGCGCCACGGGGCGCGACTCCACCACGAGGTAGCCGGCAATCGCGGGCACGAGGGCGCGCAGTGCTGCCTCTGCGGGCACGCGGTCCGCGGCGTCCTCGAGCCAGAACGAGACCATCGCCCGGATCGGCGGGTCGATCTGGCGCAGCGGCCGGCCGGCAGCGACGTCGCGGTCCGCCGCGAAGACGGTGACCTCGCGGCCTCCCGCCGCGCGGATCGCCGGCACCGCCTTCTCGACGATCGCCGTCCGAAGCGCATCTCCGTCCGCCTTCGCCGAATCCCGCAGGAGATAGAAGAGCTTCTGCATCGTTCCTCCGAGCCCGCGCGGGGCCTAACACATCACGAGGCCGCCGTTGGGCGAGATCCACTGGCCGGTGATGAAGCTGCTCTCGTCGCTCGCCAGGAAGACCGCGGTCTGCGCGATGTCCACCGGCGTTCCGGTCCGCCCGAGCGGCGTCGCCTGCTTGAGCGGCGTCAGCGCGAACTCGGGGACGCCGGCCGTCATGGGCGTATCGATCACGCCGGGGCAGATCGCGTTGACGCGGATGCCGAAGCGGCCGAGCTCCCGGGCCGTCGCCCGCGTGATGCCGAGCACGGCGTGCTTCGACGCGGCATAGCTGACGTTCCCGTTGGCCGAGATGCCGGCGATGCTCGACATGTTGATGATGCTGCCGGGCCGCTTCTCGCGCTGCATCAGCTTCACCGCCTCGCGCAGACAGAAGAAGACGCCGTTCACGTTGATCGCCATCAGGCGCGTGAAGCCCTCGTCGCTCATGTGGATCGTCTGCTGGCCCGTCTTCATCAGCAGATCGCGGCCGTCGCCCGGCACGTGGTCGACGCCGGCGTTGTTGACGAGCCCGTCGACGCGGCCGAAATGCGCGTCGACTCGGCCGAACATCTCGACCACCGAGGGCCCGCTCGCGACGTCGACGGCGCCCGAGAAATGGCCCTGGCCCGCGAGCATCGAGACCGTCTCGGCGGCGGTCTCGGGGCGTAGATCGACCGCGGCGATGCGCGCACCCTCCGCCGCGAAGCGGACGCTGATCTCGCGCCCGATGCCCGATCCCGCGCCCGTCACCACGAAGACCCGATCCGAAAGCCGCATTGCTTCTCCCCGTCCTCCGGATCCCCGGAACGCTCGGAGTCTGCGCAAGGGCTCCCGCTGACGCAACCGGACCGCGCGCGGTAACGTCGATGCCGAACGTGCCTCTCGACCTCACCCTTCCCTTCGCACGCGAGGACCTCCCAGCATGGCCGGACCCACTCCCGTCGCCTTCGTGACCGGCGCGAGCCGCGGCATCGGCAAGGCGGGCTCGCTCGCTCTCGCCGACGCCGG
>JBIPOQ010000552.1:0-2851 GCA_044379055.1 Myxococcota bacterium | reverse complement strand
GTTCCATCCGGGGCGGGCGACGCCCATGCCGATCACCAGCGATCCCAGTGGATCACCTCGGAGACGGGCTTGCGTTTCACCGGCCCGAACGGCCGATCCGGATAGCCGAGCGCGATGCAGACGGCGATCGAGCAGTCCGCGGGGATGCCGAGCACCTCGCGCATCTCGCGCTCGGTCGCGATCTGGAACGTCGTGAAGGTCGTCCCGAGTCCGAGCGAGCGCGCCGCGACGATCAGATTCTGCGCCGCAGGGTAGAGCGCAGCGTCGACCATCTGGTCGGTTGCGGCTCCGGGCGGATAGACCTTGCGTCCGCACACGATGATCCAGACCGGCACGCTCTCGAACTCGCGCGCGAGATGCTGGGCGCCTTCGACCATCTTCGACTCGCCGCCCGGACGCTTCGGCACGTTCTGGATCAGCGGCAGCAGGCGCTCGCGAATCACCGGCCCGATCTTCGCCTTCGTCGCCGGGTCGCGCAGCACGACGAAATCCCAGCCCTGGGAATTGCCGGGGCTCGAGGCGCGCGTCGCCGCGTAGATCACGCGCTCGATCAGCGCCTGCGGCACCGGGTCCGGCTTCAGGTACCGGATCGCCCGACAGGTCTCCATCGCTTCGAACACGTCCATCGGCTCACTCTCCTGCCCGGGTGTCGGGCCCCTCGGCGTTCGTCGTCCGGGGCATTCTGTCAAAAGCGGGACTCCGGGAGCAACCCCTGACCGGCGCCCGGTTCGGTGGCGGACCGCGCGGCGATTTTCTCTCGCCGCCGCGCGAGCGTTTTCGCGTATAGTCGATCGAACGAACGAGCGTGAGGCGCGCCGACCGCGAGCCAGGGCGACGGCGCGCCGAAGGGTGCGCCCAAGGAGGACGAGCATGGGACGCAAGTACAAGGTCATCTCCGGCGACGGACACGTCGAGACCCCGCCCGAGTCCTGGGTGAAGTACATGCCCGAGGAGCATCGCGATCGCGCGCCGCGTCTCATCAAGCTGCCGAAGGGCGGCGAGGCCTGGCTGATCGAAGGCCAGCCGCTGATCCCGAACGGCCAGAACATCACGGGCCGCGGTCCGATCAAGGTTTCCGGCGGCACCTACTACAAGCCCGACGGCTCGGCCGCAGAGGGCGCCGGCGACGCGCGTCAGCGGCTGCGCGAGCAGGACATCGACGGGATCGACGCGGAGGTCCTGTTCCCGCCGATCTTCGCGTCCCGGGCGATCGAGAACATCGCGGACAAGGACGTCTACCGCGCCCTGATCCGCGCCTACAACACGTTCCTCGCCCGCGACTACTGTGCCGTCGCGCCGGATCGCCTGATCGGCAACGGCGTCATCCCGTCGACCGGCGTCGACGACGCGATCGCCGAGCTCGAGTTCCTCCACCGCGAGGGCATCCGTTCGATCTCGCTGCACGCCTTCCCGAACGGATCCGGCTTCGCGCGACCCGAGGACGACGGCTTCTGGAAGCGGACTCTCGAGCTCGGCATCAAGCTCTCGCCGCATTTCGGCTTCGGGCAGATGTCGCCCGGGATGGATCACGTCGGGCTCGGGACCACGGGCGATCCCTTCGCCGGAACCCTGACCCAACGCGTCTCGGGCCAGCCTCCGATGTACACGATGAGCCAGCTGATCGTGGCCGGCGTCTTCGATCGCTTCCCGAAGCTCGAGTTCTACTTCGCCGAGGTCAACGCGAGCTGGCTGCCCTGGGCGCTCTTCGTGTTCGACGACAACTACGAGATCTTCCGCGGGCCGTACAATCGGACGCTGAACCGCAAGCCGTCGGAGTACGTCCTCGACCATTTCTGGTTCGGGATCATCCGCGACCCCAGGGCGATCGCGATGCGGGACCACGTCCCCTTCGATCGCCTGATGTTCGGCACGGACTTCCCGCATTCCGTCGGCTCCTACCCGAATTCGAAGCAGTTCCTCGACGGCTGCTTCGCGGGCGTCCCGGAGACCTACCGCCGCAAGATGCTGCTCGAGAACCCGGCGAAGTACTACGGGCTCGATCTCGGCAAGGACATCACCGAGACGCCGCAGGCCTGATCGCCGGCGCGTCGCGAGAAGGGCGAGGGGAGGGGGCGATGGCGGCGGAGTCCGTGAGCGACGCGGCGCTGGTCGAGCGGTTTCCGTGGGTGCAGGTCAGCCACGACAACAAGCATCTGTTCCGCGGCTGGCTCGACCGGCAGCTGCTGATCCAGCGCTGCCGGGACTGCGGGCGTTTCCACCACCCGCCGAAGCCGATCTGCCCCGAGTGCTGGTCCTCGCGCCTCGAGCCGACGCCGGTCTCGGGGCGGGGCGTCGTCCATCTCGCGATGTTCCTGCGCCAGGGGGCGCCGGCGCCGGGCGTCGATTACGAGAAGGGCCCCCATCCCGTCGTCACGGTCGAGCTCGAGGAGCAGGACGGGCTGCGCTTCACGAGCACCGTCGTCGACACGCCGCTCGCGGAGATCCGGATCGGGCTCCCGGTCGAGCTCGCCTGGATCGATCGCTACGGCGCGCCCTTCCCGGCCTTCCGTCCGCGCCGAGGAGAACGCTGATGGCCGCCGCCTCCGCGCGTGCCGCCGCCCGCTACCCGATCCGCGACCAGATCGCGATCGTCGGCCTCGGATCGACCGAGTTCAGCCGCGACGCCGGCGGGCGCTCGCCGGCCTCGCTTGCCTGCGAGGCCTCGATCGCGGCGATCCACGACGCGGGCCTCTCGAAGGCCGACATCGACGGGGTCGTGGGTGTCCTCGAGCCCGGAGCGCCGCGGGCCAATCAGATGGCGGCGCTGCTCGAGCTCCCGAACGTGACCCACCACTCGGGGCCGATGCCGGTCGCGATGTTCGGTCTGATCGACGCGATGACGGCGATCTTC
>JBIPOQ010000551.1:0-2861 GCA_044379055.1 Myxococcota bacterium | reverse complement strand
GTGTCGGGATGGCGGCAGACGACGGGATGGATCTCGTCGGGCCATTTCGCGCGCACCGACGCGAGATCGCCGACGCTATGTCCGCCGGCGATCGCCCGGCGCAGCGGGCCCGTGATGTCGTGGGCGGCATCGAGGCCTTCGAGGCAGCGCTTCAGGGCGGGCGAGAGGAGCTCCCAGGCTTCGATCATCGAGGCCCAGCTCGTATCGCCGCCGCAGGCGGGCAGCTGCACGGCGTGCAGGATCGCAACCTTCGGCGGCCTGCGCATGAAGGTCGAGTCGGTATGCCAGCGATTCGCACCGTCGCGCCGGGGCTCGGTCTGGTCGAGGAGCCCGACCTCGGGATGGGTGTCGAGATGGCGTCCGAAGGCGTGGATGTCGATCGCGCCGAAGCGCCGGGCGAGGGCGACCTGCTCCTCGGGCGCGAGGGGCTGCTTGCGGAAGAAGAGCACGTGGTGCTCGAGGAGCGCGCCGTAGAGCGCGTCGAACTCGCTCTCCGAGAGCGGCTTTCGCAGGTCGATCCCCGAGACGAGACCGCCGATCGAGCGCGTCAGCCGCGAGACTTCGAGACCCATCCGGCGCCTCCTTCCGATTCGGGGACGTACGGCTCCCCCCAGCGATTCGAGTGGCTGACCTTTGGGACGGGCAGCCGACGCGGCGGCCCGAGCTTCTCCTCGCCGTAGCCGAGGAAGATCGCGCACTCCATGAAGATCTGCGGCGGCAGGCCGAGGATCTCGCGGATCTGCTTGCTTCGCAGGAAGAAGAAGGTCGTGAAGAGCGACGAGAGCCCGTGCGCGCGCGCGGCGAGCATCATGTTCTGCGAGGCCTGGAAGAGGCTGACGCCGCGCCCGCCCGGGATCTCCCGCGTCTCGCGCAGCGAGCCGTCGGGGTTCTCGGCGTACTCGCCCTTCATGCGGATGCCGCGCTCCGGATTCCAGCAGACGACGACGATCACCGGCACCTTGTGGAGGTTCTCGACCGCCGCGCGTCCGGTCACCGAGCGTCCGGCGCCGTCGGTCAGCTGCTCCTTCGTCTGCGCCCGCTCGAGGTCGATGACCTTGAAGGCTTCGATCATCTCGGCCTGGATCCGTCGGCGGACGCCCGGGTCCGTGACCACGACGAACTCCCAGGGCTGGGTATTGCCCGAGCTGCAGGCCATCGTCGCCGCCTCGAGGACGTGGTCGAGGATCGGCTTCGGCACGGGGCGGTCCTCGAAGATGCGTGTCGCCCGCAGGCCGTAGATCGCATCGAAGACGGACATCTCGGTCGAGGCCAGCTTCTGGGACATCCGGGGCATCCTTCCTTGTCCGCGCGATGGCGGACGATCGAACCGGGGGCTCGGGCTAGAGCGAATACAGCCGACGCGCATTGTCCGTCAGGACGGCGCTGCGCTCCCGATCGGAGAGCGCCGACGTCTCGAGCAGCTCGGTCGTCGAGCCGGGGAACACGCCGTCGCCATGGGGATAGTCCGAAGCGAAGACGACGTTCTCGGGATAGGCCTCGAGCATCGCTCCGAGCCCCGGCTCGACCTCCTCGACGCTGACGAAGCCCTGTCGCCGGAACTGGTCCGACGGCTTCTCCTTCGGCCGGTTCGGAAAGCCGAAGAGCTCGAGATGTTCGTCGAGGCGGTGGAGATGGGCGAGCGCCCAGACGGCGCCGGTCTCGAGGAAGGCGACGCGCAGGCGCGGATGGCGATCGAGAATCCCGAAGGTCACGAGCTCCGTCAGCCCGAACATCTGCTCCATCGGGAAATGCACCGCGTGCATCGCCGAGTAGTCGTCGGCGAGGCGATGGCGGAGCTCGGCGCAGGGGACGAGCCCGTTGAGCCCCGGATGGAGCGCCAAGGGGCGATCGGCTTCCTCGAGGTAGCTCCAGAGGGCCTCGTAGTCGGGATCGTGAAGCGCCGGCGTCCCGGGGATCCGCTCGGGGCGGCGCCAGACGCCGCGGAAGTCGAGCTCCTCGAGGCAACGCCGGGCCTCGGCCAGCGCGAGAGCGGCGCTCGTCTGGGGCAGGACGCCAATGCCGAACAGGCGCTTCGGGTCGTGGCGACAGTAGTCGGCGAGCCAGTCGTTGATGGCGCGGCAGAGGGCGACCGAGGCCTCGGGATCCGTCACCTGCTGGATCATCAAGCCGTAGGTCGGGAAGATCACCGCCTGCGCGATCGCGTCGAGGTCCATGTCGGCGAGGCGGCCGGCGGGCTCGTGGGCCCCGGCGCGGGCCCGTCCGGCGCCGCTGCGCTCGCCGTGCTGCCTCGGCGCCGAGAGGCTCTCGGGTCGGGCCTGCATCGAGAAGCTCTCGATGTCGCCGCTGCGGAAATGGAAGCGGTCTCCGTCGACGATGGCTCTCGGCGCGAGATCGCGAAATCGCGGCGCGAGCCGTTCGAGGAAGACGGCATCCGGCTCGACGACATGTCCGTCGGCGTCGATGATGGCGGGGGCGTTCATGCGGGGGGCGCTCCGATCGCTTCCTGGTAAGATACATTTCGAGCTGCCCCGGTCGAGGCCCGGATCGAAACGCCCGGCCCGTCGCCGGGATCGGGCAGGGAGAAATCGCGCATGACGTCGAAGGCCGCGCGGACCCTGCTCGAGCCCGTCCGATCCGCGGCGAGTGCCCGTGCCGCCGCCGCGCTCGAGACGACCGACGAGGCCGTCGGCCCGCGCCCCGTCGATCTCTTCACGAAGCTCTCGCGCACGGGGCTCCTGCTCGACGCGCTCCAGCGCGAATGTCTCGACCCCCATGGCCTCGCCTTCGCCGAGTATTCGGTGCTCCGCATCCTGCAGGCCGAGCCGAAGCACCGCCTCTCGCCTTCGCGACTCGCGGAGCGGATCGTGCGGACGACGGGCGCGGTGACGAAGCTCGTCGAT
>JBIPOQ010000550.1:0-2864 GCA_044379055.1 Myxococcota bacterium | reverse complement strand
ACGCGTCTCCCTCGACTTCTCCGAGGCCCAGTGGATCGGGATCGGGCTGATCGTGTTCGGCTCGGTCCTGATCGTCCGCGGCAAGCCCGCCCGCGAGACGGCCTAGCTCGCCACGCCCTCGATCCGCTGCTGCACCGTCTTTGCGCGCGCGACCCAGATCGCCGCCTCGGGATCGTCCCGCAGCAGCGGGCCGAGGCGACCGAGGACGGAGCCGGCGAGCCGCGCGAACTCCCGCTCCTGGGCGTGACCGTCGAGATCGGCCCAGGCCGAGAGGGTCTCGATCGAGCGCGCGTACCGGCCGTCGAGCACCGCCTGCATCCCCTCGGCGTAGAGCTCGAGCTGGCGGATCTCGCCAACCGGGGCCTCGGGCTCGGCCCGGGCGCTTCGGAGGGTCTCCAAAGCCTCGACGTAGTAGGCGCTCTCGAGCAGCGCGCGCGCCCCCTCGATCAACCCGGTCACCGCGTTCCCGTGCATCGCCCGGAGCAGGCCCGAGAGGCCCTCCGGAAAGACCGCGTCGACCTGCTCCCGGCGACTGAGGAGGCAACGGGTCACCCGCCGATCCCCCGAACGCTCGAGGAGCAGCCGTCGGAGCTGATCGCGCGTCTGCGAGAGCAGGACGCGGACCTCCGCGACGACTTCGTCCTGGCGCGCGACGCTCTTGCCGAGGATCCGGTCGAACTCGACGATCAACGCCTCGGTCGCCTCGTCGGCCGCCTCGCGCAGCAACGCCACGCGGGGACCGTAGACCTCGCGCTGGTAGAGGCTCTCGCGCAGCTTCATGGCCTCGTGGAACAGGGAGCCCAGGGCGAGGTCGAAGAGCGCCTCGTGGCGGACGACCTCGCTCGCGAACTCGTCGGTGCGGAAGAGCGCGTGGCTCTTCTCCTTCATCCGGAACAGGACCGCGCCCTCGTCGTCCCCGACCAGCTCTCGGATCTTCGCGAAGGGGATGTCGTCCGTCCCGTGCCGGGCGAAGAGCGCCATGAGGGCCGTGTAGCCCGCCAGGAACTCCCGCAGCAGCTGGACGAAATCGGCTGATTGACCCGCCGGGTCGGGACTCGCGGCCTTCCTCGATGCACTCAATGCGCAGACCTCGGGGCCTCTCGGGCTTGGCTCGCTGCCCGGGCGGGCCGGGAACGCGACGAGCGCCCCGGACGAGAGGCGGCCCAGGGTAGGAGACGGCGCTCCCGGGGCCAATGCTCGGTTGTTCCGATCCGCCGCGTCTCCTAAGTTCCGGCCATCACAACCCCTTCGCACGCGCGCCCCGGGGCCCTGCCGGGAGTCGTCTCGGGATCGGCCTCGACCGACCCCGGGGCCGAGTCCCTCGAAAGGAAGACACTGCGATGACCCAACCCGAACGCGAGAGCATGGAGGTCGACATCCTCTTCGTGGGCGCCGGCCCCGCGACCCTCGCCTCCGCCTACCACCTGATGAAGCAGGTCGAGGCCCACAACGAGGCCTGCGCGCGGACCGGGCGACCGACGATCGAGCCCCCGTCGATCCTCGTCATCGAGAAGGCCGCGAACATCGGGGACCACCAGCTCTCCGGCGGCGTGATGAACCCCCGGGCGATCCGGGAGCTGATGCCCGACTACCTCGAGCAGGGCTTCCCGATCGAGTACACCTGCACGAACGACTACTTCTGGCTCTTCACGCGCAAGGGCACGATCAAGTCGCCGATCACCCCGCCCATGTTCCAGAAGAAGGGCTACCACGTCGTCTCGCTCTCGAACGTCGTGAAGTGGCTGGCCGCGAAGTGCGAAGAGGTCGGCGTCGAGATCTACCCCGGCTTCGCCGCCGCCGAGATCCTGACCGAGGGCGATCGCGTCATCGGCGTGCGCACCGGCGACATGGGCATCGACAAGCATGGCAAGCCCAAGGCGAACTACCAGCCCGGCATGGACATCTTCGCGGGCGTGACGGTGCTCGGCGAGGGCGTGCGCGGCTCGTGCACCAAGCAGCTGATCGGTCGCTTTGGCCTCGAGGGCGCGAATCCCCAGACCTACGAGACCGGCATCAAGGAGATCTGGCGCGTCAAGCCGGAGAAGCACGAGCCCGGTCGCGTCGTGCACGGCTCGATGTTCCCGGACTTCTTCGGGCAGATCAACGGCATGTGGCTCTACGACATGAAGGACAACCTGATCTCCTTCGGCTACGTGACGTCGCTTTCCTCCGAGGATCCGACGAACGATCCGCATCGCGCAGCCCAGGAGTTCAAGCGGGATTCGCCGTTCATGCGCGACCTGCTCGAGGGCGCTGAGCTCGTGCGCTACGGCGCGAAGTGCATCCCGACGGGCGGCCTCTACGCCCAGCCGAAGCTCTACGCCAATGGCGCGATGATCGTCGGCGACTCCGCGAGCATGCTGAACATCATGAAGCTCGCGGGCATCCACATGGCGATCAAGTCGGGCATGCTCGCGGCGGAGACCCTCGTCGAGGCCCTGCAGCAGCGCGACTTCAGCTCGAAGACCCTGGGCGGCTACGCCGAGCGCTTCAAGGACAGCTGGGCCTACGCGGAGCATCTCGAGGGCCGGAACTTCACGGGCTCGAACGAGATCGCGCCGCTCTTCGGCATGCTCGTCAACATCCCGCTGATGCTGATCACGAAGGGCCGGGGCCTCATCCCCTTCATCAAGACGCATCCCTCGCACAAGGCGATGCGGAAGATCTGGGAGATGCCGAAGGAGCTGCGCGAGCGACCGCCCTTCGTCCCCGACGGCGTACTGACCTTCTCGAAGGAACACCTCGTCGGCTTCTCGGGCACGCAGCACGAGTCGGACCAGCAGCCCCATCTCAAGGTCGCCGACACGAACGTCTGCGCGACGAGCTGCCGGACGGACTACGGCAACCCGTGCGAGAAGTTCTGT
>JBIPOQ010000081.1:0-10434 GCA_044379055.1 Myxococcota bacterium | reverse complement strand
TGACGCCGTTGGATGCACCGGAGGCGGAGGCCCACTCTCCGATGGCCCGCTGGCCCGGTCTCGAGGCGGACGTCGTCCTTGGCGAGACGAGTGGCGTCGACGTCGACCCGGATCGGCCTTGCCTTCGACGGGGGGCTCGTGACGGGCGGCATTGCATCGCACGTCTCCGGTTTCGACCGATGTCGACCCGCCGACTGGCGAGCGGATGGGGCGCGTGTCTCGACCCCGACAGCCCATCACCATCCGTATTTGATATCGTACGGTCTGCCTCTCATCGCGCGTGCGACGTCGTCCGGATTCGCAGCCCCACTCGAGGTTCCGCTTGAGTACATCGTCGGAAGCCCGATCCGGAGTCGCGGCCCGGCGCGTCGACCTGATCCCGTCGGTCGAGCCTGCGCCGCGCTTCTTCTGGCTCCATCTCAAGAAATGCGGCGGGATGAGCTTCCGCAAGACCTTCAGTCCGCCCTACGTCGAGACCGACCGTACGCGACCGCCGCGGCCGTTCTCCGAGGTGCCGCGCGCCGAGTGGAACGACTGCGTCAACAACTACCGGGTCGAGCTCGGTGAATACGACTATCGGCGCATGCTCTTCGTGCGTGACCGCCTCTACTCGCCGGCCGAATTCGACGCGATGTACAAGTTCGCGTTCTCCCGCAATCCGTATGACCGCGTCCTGTCCGCCTGGCGCTTCCTCTACCGGAAGCGCTGGTACCACCCCCTCCGCTACAGCTTCCCGCGCTTCCTGCGCGCGCTGCCCTCGATCTGGGCGACGAAGAGCGACCGCCACGTCGCGACGCACACGGCGCCGATCTGGCCCGACGTCGCGGACGACGACGGTCGGCTCCTGCTCGACGATCTGTTCCATCTCGAGGAGATCGATCGGGCGACCCCGATCCTGAACGAGCGCCTCGGGACGAACGTCGACGGCCTCGCGCACACCAACCGGATGAGCTCGGCCAGCGACTACCGCGCGGCCTACACGACCGAGACCCGCCGCCTCGTCGAGCAGCTCTACGCCGAGGACCTCGAGCGCCTCGCCTACCGGTTCTGAAGCGGTCGGCTCAGAAGGACGAGCCGGGCTGCTCCAGGAAGGCGAGCTCCTCCGGAGTCGAGGGGCGGCCGAGCAGCGCATTGCGGTGCGGGAAGCGGCCGAAGCGCGCGATGACGTCCCGGTGGGCCTGCGCGAATCGCAGGTTTCCCTCGATGCGGTCGCGGGCCGCTCCCGTCCGGGATCGGGCGAGGCTCTCGAAGAGCTCGAGGCAGCGCTCCTGATCGCGGAGCGACTCGCTGTGCATCCAGGGCATGTAGAGAAAGGCGCGCTCGTCCGTCTCGAGGGCCGACTCGTCGCCGAGCGCGATGCTGCGCCCGGCCAGCTCGAGCGCCGTCGCGTCCCAGGCGTACATCTTCGCCGTGTCCCGGAACAGATTGCGCGAGAACTGATCGAGCACGACGACCTCGGCGACGCGTCCGCGCGGCGTCGCGCGCCAGGCCTCGCGCCGGCCGGCGGCGACGGCGGCATGTTCTGCTCCGAATCGACGCCGGATCTCGTCGTCGAAGGCCGGATCCTTCTTCCACCAGCGCTCGCGCTTCGCCGGCGATGCCAGGCCCTCCGGGTCGAGGTCCCCGAGCCAGAAGGCCAGGATTTCGGACGCGATCGGATCCAACGTCGTTCCTCCGCGCGAGGCAGCCGCGCCGGATCGCCGCAGGGATCCGGCGCGGACGTCGCCTAGCGTGTCGCTTCCGTCGGCCCCGCCGGCGGCATCGCGGGCCGACTCCGGGACAGGAAGGCGCCGGCGTCGGCGAGCATGAACTGCCCCGTGACGCAGTGGGCGAGGTCGCTCGCGAGATAGAGGGCGAGCCGGCCGAGCTCCTCGGGGTCCGTCATGCGTCGCAGCGGGATCGACTCGCGGATCGCGGCGACGTGGGCCTCGGGGAAGGTCTTCCGGACCTGCTCGGTCAGGGTCGTCCCCGGCGCGATCGCGTTGACGCGGATCGCGTGGGGACCGAGCTCGACGGCCATCGTCTGCGTCAGATGGTTGATCGCGGCCTTCGCGGCGCCGTACGGGGCCAGGCGGATCGCGGGCCGGGTTGTCTCGCCCGAGGTCACATTGAGGATGACGCCGCCGCGCCCCTGCTCGACCATCGCCCGGGCCTCGGCGACGCAGCAGAGGGCCGTCGCGATCAGGTTCTGCTCGACGACCGCGCGGAAATCGTCGCCCTTCCAATCGATGAAGGGGGTCGCCGGCAGCCCGGCGTTCATGCCGACGTTGTTGACCGCGACGTCGAGGCCGCCGAGCTCGCGGCGGATCCGCGCGATCAGGTCGGCGACGGCCGGCTCGTCGCGCACGTTGGCGACAAAGGCCTTCGCCTCGCCGCCGGCCGCGCGGAGGCCGGCGACGGTCTCGTCGGCGCGGGCCGCGTCGATGTCGTTGACGGCGACGCGACAGCCGGCCCGGGCGAGCCAGCCCGCGATGCCGCGTCCGATGCCGGCGCCCGCGCCGGTCACGAGGGCGACCTTTCCCTTCAACCCGAGATCGATGGTCTGGTCCGAACCGTCCATGCTCCGACTCCTGGATTCCGACTCGCGTCAGGACTTCAACGCATAACGGACGGGCAGTCTCTTCCAGCCGCCCGTCGTGCTCGACTGGAGCCGCTCCGGCGCGCCGGCGGCCTCGAAGCGCTCGAAGCGGGCCGTTAGCCGGCGCAGCATCGAGCGGAGCTCGATCCGCGCGAGATGGGCGCCGACGCAGAAATGCTCCCCGATGCCGAAGGCGAGATGGGGATTCGGGCGGCGGTCCAGTCGGAATTCGAAGGGCGCGTCGAAGACCCGCTCGTCGCGATTGGCGGAGGCGTAGAAGCAGGCGAGAGTGTCTCCTGCTCGGATCTTCTCGCCGTGGAGCTCGACGTCGCGGGTCGCGGTCCGCGCCATCTGGACGACCGGTGTCGTCCAGCGCAGACACTCCTCGCCGGCGTCCCGGGCGAGGCGGGGATTCGCGGCGAGCTGGTCCCAGAGCGCGGGGTGTTCGAGGAAGGCGTGGAGCCCACCGCTGATCGCGTTTCGGGTCGTCTCGTTGCCGGCCACGATCAGGAGCATGTAGTAGGAGGAGAGGACGTGCGGCGGCAGCGGCTGGCCGTCGACCCGCGCCTTGGCGAGCAGCGTGACCAGATCGTCGCCGTCTCCCTTCTCGCGCTCCCGGGCGAGATCGCCGAAATAGTCGTAGAGGGACTTAGAGCAGCGCAGTCGCGTCTCGTGGGGCGTCTCGCCGGCCCTCTGATATTCGGGCTCGTTGGGGGCCACGACCCCGTTCGTCCATTCGAAGAGCAGCGGCCAATCGACCCGCGGCACCTCGAGCAGCCATGAGATCACGGCCATCGGAAAGGGTGTCGCCAGGCGCTCGACGAAATCGCAGCTCCCGGACGAGCCCTCCGCCGCGAGCGCATCGATCACCTCGTCGGCGATCGGATCGAGGGCGGCCTCGACCGACATCAGGGCGCGGGGCGTGAAACGATGGCTGACGAGCTCGCGGTAGCGGCGGTGCAGCGGCGGGTCCATCTGGATGATCGTCTCGGGCTCCCGCGCGTCGGCGCTCCCGAAAGGCGCGTCGATGTTGATCTGGAACTGCGGGAGGTTCGAGAAGACCTCGGGATCGCGACAGATCTCGACGATGTCGCGGTGACGCGTGATCGCCCAGTAGGGCACCATCGGATCGCCGACCCGGAAGACCGGGGCCTCGTCCCGCAGACGCTTGAAGAGGGCGTCCGGGTAGCCCTCGCGGGCGTAACGGGCGGGGTCGAGCAGCGCCCGACCGGGGTCGGGAATCGTCTGGCTGGATCCGGCACGGGCCATGGCAGGGCCTCCCTCGTCTGGGCGCGAGCATACCCGTCCGTGGTCGGCTTGCCCGGCCCGAAAGGGGCCGATCGGACCGGTCCCGGTCCCCGAAAGAATCGAGCGGTTTTTATTTTCCTCGCGTAGAATCGGGGGGAGCTCGGGCGCATCGGCGCGCGAGACGAGGGAGAGACGAAATGGCTGGATCCATCACGCCCGCAGAGAACGAGCTGCCCGACATCATCTCGGTCGACGATCACGTCCTCGAGCCCCGCGACCTCTGGCAGCGCGAGCTGCCGCCGAGCCTGCGCGATCGGGGACCCAAGGTCTCGCGCGAACGCGTGAAGCTCGAGTTCAAGGGCGGTCATTACGGCTTCGAGCGGGGCGTCGCCGACGGCGACTGGTGCGATCTCTGGCTCTTCGACGATCTCGTCTGCCCGACCGGCCTGCTCCATGGTCCCGCCGGGATTCCGCGCAGCGAGCAGCGCAACGTCCCTGCGGTCTACGAGGATTTCCGTCCGGGGACCTACGAGAAGAAGGCGCGGCTCGAGGACATGCGGATCAACCACGTCTCCGCCGCGATCAACTACCCGAACATCTTTCCGCGCTTCGCGGGACAGGGTTTCGCCGAGCGCAAGGACAAGGATCTCGCGATCGCCTGCCTGCGCATCTACAACGACTGGATGATCGACGAGTGGTGCGCCGGCGAGGCGAAGGGGAAGCTGATTCCGCTGACGCTGATCCCGCTCTGGGATCCGGCGATGGCGGCGGAAGAGGTGAAACGCTGTGCGAAGAAGGGGTCGTACGCGATCGCCTTCAGCGAGAACCCCTCGAAGCTCGGCTTCGCGAGCCTCTACTCGAGCCAGTGGGACGTCCTCTGGAACGCCTGTCAGGAGACCGACACGACGGTGTCGATGCACATCGGCTCCTCCTCCTCGATGCCGACGACGAGCCCCGACGCGCCGCTCGCGACCTCGATGTCCCTCTACGCCCACAACGCCCAGGCCTCCCTCGCGGACTGGATCTTCTCGAAGACGCTCTCGCGCTTCCCGAAGCTCAAGATCGCCTACGCCGAGAGCCAGGCGGGCTGGATGCCCTTCCAGCTCGAACGCATGGACAGCGTCTGGAAGGACGGCGTCGGCGGGGTCGACATGCCGGTGGCCCCGTCGAAGCAGGTGAAGGGCCACGTCTGGAACTGCATCTTCGACGATCTGCACGGCCTGAAGGCGCGCCACGAATACTCGATCGAATCGATCCTCTTCGAGACCGACTATCCGCATTCGGACGGCACCTTCCCGCACTCGCGGAAGATCGCCCACGAGCTCTTCTCCCAGGCCGACATGAACGCCGAGGAGTGTTACAAGGTGCTCCGCGGCAACGCGATCACGTGCTACGGGCTCCAACGCTTCGGGATCACGAAGTAGGAGGCCGCTTGAGCGCCATCATCGACATGGCGGATCCCGCCTACTGGCAGGATCCGCACGCCGTCCTGCGCGCCGCCCGCGCGCAGGGCGACGTCGCCTGGACGGCGACCGGAGACGCGATCGTCCTGCGCTACGACGAGGTCGATCGCCTGGCGCGGGACCCGCGCATCGTCAGCAACGCGCTCCCGATGCTCGAGCAGGTCGGCGTCGTCTCGGGGCCGCTCCACGCCTGGTGGACGCGCATGCTGACGAACCGCAACGGCGCCTTCCACGACGACTTGCGCCGGCTCGTGTCCCGCGCGTTCACGCCGCGCTCGATCGAAGCGCTGCGGCCGCGGATCCGCGCGCGCGTTCGGGCGATGCTGCTCGCCGGGGCAGACAAGGGCGAGCTCGACGTCGTACGGGATCTCGCCGACCCGCTCCCGATCTGGATGATGTGCGATCTGCTGGGCATCGACGACGCGGACCACGCGACCTTCGCCGCCTGGTCGACCGATCTCGGCGACGCGCTCGCCTCCGTCATGACGCCCGAGCGGCGCGGACGGGCCGAGAAGGCTCTCGTCGGCTTCGACGAGCGGATCCGCACGCTCTTCGCCGAGCGGCGACGTCAGCCGCGCGAGGACCTGATCTCGCGTCTGCTCGCCGAGGCCGAGCAGGCCGGCCCCGCCTTCGACGACACCGAGCTCGTCACCCTCGTCATCAACCTCATCTTCGGCGGCCACGACACGTCGAGGAGCGTCCTCACGACGGCCTTCGCCCTGTTGACGGCCCATCCTTCGGAGCTCGAGCGGCTGCGCCGCGAGCCCGATCGCGCCGCGGCGGCCGTCGAGGAGATCCTGCGCATGGAGGCGCCCGTCGCCGTTCTCGGGCGCGAGCCCGACGAGCCGGTCGAGACGCGCGGCGCGAAGCTCGAGGCGGGCAAGATGTTCTTCCTCTCGGTCCTCGCGGCGAATCGCGATCCCGAGGTCTTCGCCGACCCCGACCGCTTCGACATCGGCCGGGAGCCGAAGCGCTCCTTCAGCTTCGGCTGGGGCTCGCATTTCTGTCTCGGCGCGGCGCTCGCCCGCGCAGAGGTGGTGGAGACGCTGCGCGGAGTCGTCGGCGATACGAGATCGATCGAGCGGATCGGCCCGGCGCCGAAGCAGGTGCCGTTCGTTTCGATCCGCCGCCTCGAGACCTTTTCGGTCCGGATCCAGGCGAGCTGAGCGGAGCTAGGCTGCGCCCGGCATGTCGAGCACCCCGCGCGCGATCTTGCCCGCCTCCATGTCCTCGATGAGGTGCTCGTAGTCGGCGAGCGGGTAGCGCTTGGATACGAGTGCATCGAGCTCGAGACGTCCTGCCTCGTACAGCGCACAGATCCGCTGGACGTCGCGCTGGGGCTGGGAAGTGCCGTAGCGGCAGCCCATGATCGAGACGTCGAGCAGCAGGCCCAACGGCTCGAACTCGACCTTCGTCTCGGGCGGGGCCACGCCGATGAGGACGACGTTGCCGCCCCAATCGGCCATCTTGATCGCGTCTTCCATGAGGCGCTTGGCGCCGACGCATTCGAAGACGTGATTCGCTCCGTAGCCCCCGGTCCGTGCCTTCACGGCGGCGACCGCGTCTCCCTCGGCGCGGGGGTCGATGAAGTCCGTCGCGCCCATCTGCCGGGCGAGGGCCTCCTTGTCGCGATTGGTATCGAGCACGAGGATGGGATTCGCGCCGGCGATCCGCGCGGCCTGGACGACGTTGAGCCCGATGCCGCCGGCGCCGATCACGACGACGGACTCGCCCGGGTTCACCTTCGCGCGATTGAAGACGGCGCCGGTTCCGGTCAGCACGCCACAGCCGATCAGCGCCGCCGACGCGAAGGGGACCTCCTTCGGAATCTTGATCGCCTGGTTCGCCTTGACGACGATCCGCTCCGCGAAGGTCGAGAGGTTCGCGAAGTTGTGATAGGGCACGCCCTTCACGCGGAAGGGCGTAGGCCGCTTGCCGAAGGTGTCCCGGCACAACGTCGGGCGCCCGGCATCGCAGGCGGAGCAGGCGCCGCATTGGCCGAGGGTCGCGAGCGCGACGTGATCGCCGACGGTGAGGGTCCGAACGGCCGCGCCGACCCGGGATACGATGCCCGCGCCCTCGTGGCCGAGGACCACCGGGGTCGGGAAGGCGATCGTCCCGCTCACGACCGAAAGATCGCTGTGGCAGACGCCCGAAGCCCGGATCGAGATTTCGACCTCGCCGGGGCCCGGATCGGGGCCCTCGAGGTCGTCGATCAGGGCGAGCTTCTTCCCATCGAACACGATTCCGCGCATGGCTGCTTCTCCGCCTGTTTTCTTTTCGTCGCGCGCGCGGCGTGGATCAAACGCTCGCGCCGTGGCGCTCCCGATGGATCTCCGCGAAGGACGGCGCGAAGGCGCGCTTGCACGCTCCCGTGATCGCGCGGCGGCGCGTGACGTCGACGGCGTTGCCGGCGAGGATGCCGGGGATCGCGGCGACCTCGATCTTCGCGGGCTTTCCGGAGAGCCGCGACGCCTGCGCACACCAGTCCTGCGTCGACACGACCTCGTCCCCGGCCCAGTTCACGAGCGTCGCCCGCCGGTCCGCGGCGTCGAGCAGGGCCTCGAGCTGATCGAGCACGTCGTCCATGTGGATCGGGCTGTGGACGTTGGGATCGGCGACGGCGTGGACGACGCGGCCCGCGACGACCGAGTCCATGTCCATCACGGGCAGGCCCCCGAAGCGGCCGTAGATCGTGTTGAGCCGGGCGATCGTCGTCGGCAGCGCGAACGCCTCCGCGCAGAAGCGCGCGATCGCTTCGAGGCTGACCTTCGAGACCGGGCTCGAGGGCGCCCAGGGCGTCGAGGCCTTGCCGAGATCGCCGTCCTCGACGTGCAGCGCCCAGGGATCGCTCTTCGGGGAGTAGATCGCCGCCGAGGACACGACGAGGGCGGCCTTCGCCTTGCGGCAGTGCATGAGGACGTGGCCCGCGCCGACGGCGTTGACCTGGATCGCGCGCTGGAATTCGGAACCGAGGCGCGTATGGGCGAGGTGCAGGACGTACGTGAAGTCGTCGGGGAGATCGCGGAAATCGGGGACGGCGAGGTCGACGCGGCGGGTCGTGATGCCCAGCGCCTCGAGCGCTTCGCGGGGCGCCGAAGACGCGTTCATCGCGCTCGCCGCCGGTTGCCCCTCGCCGAAGCGGGCGACGGCCCAGACCTCGTTCTGCTTCGCGAGCTCGGTCGCGATCGGCAGGCCGACGACGCCGCTCGCGCCGGTCATCAGGATCTTCTCGCCGGTCAGCATGACGGCCCTCCGCGGCCCACTCTACCGCGCCGGCGGGCTCGTCCGCCCGACTCCCGGGATCCTTGCGGCAACCCGGCGAGCGGGACAAGCTCGGCCGGGTACGTCCGCCGCGATCACCCCGAGGAGACCCCGATGGCCTGGGATTTCGAGACCGAGCCCGAGTTCCAGCAGAAGCTCGACTGGATGCGATCCTTCATCGACGCCGAGCTGATCCCGCTCGAGCCGGTCTGGAAGCGCATGCCGGCGGGCGAGTGGGCCCTCGTGAAGAAGCATCTCCAGAAGCAGGTCAAGGCGCAGGGGCTCTGGGCCTGCCATCTCGACGCATCGCTCGGCGGGCCGGGCTTCGGGCAGATGAAGCTCGCGTTGATGCACGAGCTGATCGGGCGTTGTCCCTTCTCGATGGAGATCTTCGGCAATCAGGCGCCGGACTCGGGCAATACGGAGCTGCTCGCCGCGGGCGCGAACGAAGAACAGAAGGAGCGCTGGCTCTGGCCGAATCTCGAGGGGCGGCTGCGCAGCGCCTTCGCGTTGACCGAGCCCTTCGAGGCGGGCTCGGATCCGACCCGGCTGCGGACGACCGCGCGCCGCGACGGCGACGACTGGATCCTCGACGGCCACAAATGGTTCTGCACGAACGGCTCCTTCGCCGACTTCATCATCGTGATGGCCGAGACGAATGCGGAAGGGCGCCCGCATCAGCACGCGTCGATGTTCGTCGTCGAGAAGGGGACGCCGGGCCTGAACGTCCTGCGCGACATCCCGACGATGCACGGCCCCGATCCGGTCTTCGGCGAGCTCGGCAACCATGCGGAGATCCGCTTCGAGAGCTGTCGTGTCCCCCACGCGAACCTGATCGGCAAGCCCGGCGACGGCTTCGTCCTCGCGCAGAAACGTCTCGGCGGCGGTCGCATCCACCATGCCATGCGCTGGATCGGCCTCGCGAAGCGCGCCCTCGACATCCTCTGCGAGCGCGCGGTCTCCCGCGAATCCCACGGCAAGAAGCTCGCGAGCCACCAGATGGTGCAGGACTTCATCTATCAATCGAAGACCGAGATCGAGGCGGCACGGCTCATCACGTTCCAGGCCGCCTGGCGGATGGACAAGGTCGGGGCTCGCGCCGCGCGCGCGGAGATCTCGATGTCGAAGGCCTATGCCTCGCGCATGCTGCTCGCGGTCCTCGACCGGGCGATCCAGGTCTGCGGTGCGCTGGGTTATTCGGGGGACCTGCCGCTCGAGGACTGGTACCGCACCAACCGCTTCGGGCCGATCGGCGACGGACCCGATGAGGTCCACAAGGTCGTCGTCGCCCGCGATGCCCTCAAGAACTTCGTCGCGGTCGAGGGCTGGCCGACCGAGCACATCCCGTCACGCGTCGCCCAGGGCGAGCAGGTCTTCGCGCGCGTCCTCGCCGCGGCGAGAAGGGATTGAACCGGCGATGCGGGGCACACCGGCGCTCGACACGGAACGATTGACCCGCTGGCTCGACGAGCGGCTCGGCGCCCCCGCACCGATCGAGGTCGAGGCGCTGAAGGGCGGCGGCTCGTGCGAGATCTTCTCCGTCCGCCGCGGGGGGCAGCACTGGGTCCTGCGCCGGGCGCCCGCCCGCGCCTCGTCGAGCACGGCCCACGACGTGCTCCGCGAGTTCCGGATCCTCGACGCGATCAAGGACGAAAAGGTCCGCATCGCCCGCCCGATCCTCGCCTGCGACGACCCGGGCGTCGCCGGGACGCCCTTCTACCTGATGGAGTTCGTCCCGGGCGTGCCGATCCGCGCGACGATTCCGCCGGCCTACGCCGACTCGACACAGGCGCAGGCCCGATCGCTGACGGAGCTGATCGACGCCCTCGCCGAGCTCCATCTCGTCGACTGGCGCCGCTGCGGGCTCGCCGATCTCGGCAA
>JBIPOQ010000549.1:0-2872 GCA_044379055.1 Myxococcota bacterium | reverse complement strand
CGGGTCGCGCGGTCGGGATCGCGGTCCGGCGCGTGCCGGAGCCGCGGCTCGTGATCTGCTTCGCGAACTGCTCCTGCTCCTGGAGATTCACGACCTCGCGCACGCGTTTGCGCTGCTTGCCCTTGCGGTCCGGGCCCGCGGCCGGGTCGGCGACGGTCGTCCCGGCGACGCGCCCATCGCGCAGGCTGGCGGGGCCGGTCGGCGCCGTCGAGAGCCCGGCGGCCGGACCGCTCGGGATGGCGCGCAGGACCGGCTTCGGGGCCGCGATCATCGGCTCGGGCTCGACGATCTCGTCGTCGGCCTCGGCTGCGAGCTCCTCCTCGGCGAAGGTCTCGGTCTCCATCTCGGACGGGAGCTCCGCCTCCTCCTCGGAGGCCTCCTGCTCTTCCTGCGAGACGACGACCGGCTCGGGCGTCGGCTCGGGCTCGGGCTCCTTGCGCTTGCGTCGTCGCACGACGGTCGTCCCGCTCTTGCCCTCGAGACGCTGCTCGTCGACGGAGGCCTTCGCCTTCACCGCGCCGCCGATCTTCTCGCGCAAGAGGTCCACCTCGGCATCCTCGAGCGATGCCATGGCGCTCTTCAGATCCACGCCGTGCAGACGTGCCTGTTCCACGAACTCGTTTCGTTCGATGCCGAGCTCTTCCGCGAGTTTGTATGCCCTGACTTTTGCCATCGATTCCCGTGTCGTTCCCGCCCGGCTCGCGTGATCCGCGAGTCCCGGGCGCGCTCTCGATCCTATTCGTTCCGGGCTCCCCGCCGCGCCCCATAGGCCGGCGCCCTGCCCCCGAGTCGCCCGATCCTGCTAGTCGACCCGCTCCGCAGCCGGCCCGGACGGAGGTTGGGCCGGAAGCCCGCTCTCGGTGCGCTCGGCGCGCAGCGCCGCCGACGCCGCCTCGGCCTCGGCGCGCTTCTGCGCGTCGCGGGCCGCCTCGTCCTTCGCCTTCTGCTCTTCCTCGGCCACCTTGACGCGGATCAGCTCGCGCGCGCTCTGCTTGATCCGGCCGGCGCCCGCTTCGTCGATGCCCGGCAGCTGGGTCAGGACCTCGGAGTTGCAGCTGGCGAGATCCTCGAGCGACGTGATGCCCTGCTGCAGCAGCAGATCCGCTTCCGGGTCGCCGCAGCCGTCGACCGCCGAGACCGCCTTCGAGAGCCAGTCCGCGATCTCGCGCATCTTGGTCTCGCTCTTGATGTCGATCTTCCAACCCGTCAGCTGAACCGCGAGGCGCACGTTCTGGCCGCGCCGCCCGATCGCGAGCGAGAGCTGGTCGTCGGGCACGATCACGTCGATCGACTTCTCCTGCTCGTCGATGATGACCTTCGAGACCTGCGCCGGGGACAGCGCGCTGCAGACGTAGCGCGCCGTGTCCGGGCTCCAGGGCACGATGTCGATGCGCTCGCCGCGCAGCTCCTGCACGACGGCCTGGACCCGGCTGCCCTTCATGCCGACGCAGGCGCCGACCGGATCGACGTCGCTGTCGCGCGAGACGACGGCGATCTTCGAGCGCCCGCCCGGCTCGCGCGCGGCGGACTCGATCGAGACGATCTTCTCGTACATCTCGGGGACTTCCTGCTCGAACAGCTTGATCAGGAAGTTGATCGACGCGCGGGACAGCACGATCTGCGGCCCCTTCGCGTTCTTGTTGACCTCGAGCACGTAGGCCCGGACGCGGTCCCCGGGCCGGTAGCTCTCGCGGGGCACCTGCTCCTTCGGCGGGATGATCGCCTCGGCCCGGCCGAGGTCGACGATGATCGAGCCCTTCTCGAAGCGGCGGACGATGCCGTTCACGACCTCGCCCTGGCGGTCGCGGTACTCGTCGAAGGTGTTGTCGCGCTCGGCGTCGCGCAGGCGCTGGATGATCACCTGCTTCGCCGCCTGGGCGAGGATGCGGCCGAAATCCGAGGTATCGAGCTTCACGCCGATCTCGTCGCCGGCCTCGACCTCCGGATCGTAGTCGCGGCGCGCCTCGGCGATCAGGATCTGGGACTCGGGGTCCGTGATCTCTTCGACGACCTCGCGAAACTCGAAGAGCTCGACCTCGCCGATCTCGTCGTTGTACCGGGCCTCGATCTCCTTCTCCTGACCGAAGCGCCGGCGCGCGGCCTGCCGCATCGCCTCTTCGAGGGCGCCCGTGATCTCCTTGGAATCGATGCCCTTGTCCTTGGCAATCTGATCGATTTCTCGCTTGAGATTTCCCAGCATCACACTCCGCCCGACTGGCTCGAGTCACGCACCCCCGACTCCTTCGCGAAGTCGGCGCTGGTGAACTCATAGATCGTGTTGGCCTTCTCGACCTCGTCGAAGGGGATCAAGGCCAGATCCCCGTCCACGTTCATCTTCAAGACGCCCGCCTCGAACGACGTCAGTCGTCCGCGGTAGCGTTTGCGACCCTCGACGGGCCTCCGGGTCTGGACCCGGATCTCCTTGCCGATCGCCGCTTCGAAATCCCTCTCTCGCGTCAGCATCCGATCGAGTCCCGGCGACGAGACCTCGAGGCGGTAAGCCCCGGGCATGACGTCGGCCGCATCGAGGAGCGTCGACAGCTCCCGGGAGATCGACGCGCATCGCTCGATCGAGACCCGTCCGTCCCCGACCCGACTGTCCACCACGATCCGCAGCAGCCCCGGTCCACGCGGACGCGTGACCTCGACGTCGACGAGCTCGCATTCGTGCTCGTCCACGACGGGCTCGATCAGCGCCCGCAGCGGCTCCGGGATGTCCCGATAGATCTCCGCGCCCCCTCTCGTCTTCGCTTGTCTTCCGCTCGCGGCCCCCGGCAGGAACCGAGGCCCCAAAACAAAAAAAAGCGGACGAATCGCCCACTTTCCCGGCGGCTTCGAACCGGTGCGACACACTCGACGCTTCCGGTGGGGA